>JAJXTB010000044.1 GCA_021784205.1 Actinomycetes bacterium | reverse complement strand
TCCAACTTTCGCGACAGCTGGGACAGCGCGATGACCGGGCACTGGAGCTCACGGGCGAGGATCTTGAGCGATCGGCTCATCTCGGATACCTCGACCTGGCGATTCTCAGCGCGCGAGCGCGAGCTCATGAGTTGGATGTAGTCGACGATCACGACGCCGAGGTCACCCTGTTGCTGTTTGATCCGCCGTGCGCGGGCGCGCACGTCCATCACCGTCAGGGACGGGTTGTCATCGATGAAGATCTTCGCCGGTGCGAGGAAACTGAACGCCTCGTGGGCGATCCGCCAGTCGTTGTCGTTGAGGTCTCCGGTGCGCAGCTTCGACGAGTCGATTCGAGCCGTCGACGCGAGGATGCGCTCGGCCAACTCCTGTCGGCTCATCTCGAGCGAGAAGTAGAGCGCGGGCCGTCCGACGACGGCGCCGACGTGCACGAGGACGCCGAGGGCGAACGCGGTCTTACCGGTACCGGGTCGGGCGCCCACGATGGTGAGACTGGTCGGTTGGAGCCCCTGGAGCACGAGGTCGAGCGACCGGTAACCCGTCTCCAGTCCGTTCAGCTGCCCCCGGGTCTCGCCGCGGGTCTCGAGGATGTTGGCCTCTTCGAGCAGCAACCCCTGGAGCAGCGAGACCGAGTCGATGCGTCGGTTGTCGGCGATGGCGTTGATCTTGCGTTCGGCCTCGTCGATCAGTCCCACCACGTCGTCGGTCGGGCGATAGGCGACGTCCACCACCTCGCCGGCGACCGCGATCAGGCGCCGTTGCTGGGCCTTGTCGCGCACGATCTCGGCGTAGTGCTGGGCGTTCGCGGCCGACGGCGTGTTGAGCTGGAGCGACGACAGGACCGCGAGCTCGACGGCAGCGGCACCGTGTTCTTGGAGTTTCGCCTGAACCGTCACGTAGTCGACCGGTTCGGCCGCGTTGACCAGCGCGACGATGGCGGTGAAGATCTGCCCGTGCAGAGGGCGATAGAAGTCCTCCGCGCTCACCGTCTCGTACGCGATGCTCACGGCCTCCGGTGACAGAAGCATTGCGCCGATGAGCGACTCCTCGGCTTCGAGGGCGCTCGGGGGTACCCGGCCGCCGCCCGGCAGCGTACGGCTACGGTCCGATTCAAGTTGCGTCATAAGACATCAACGGTCGCCGACAACGCCTGTGGAACGCAAGAACAACAACGTGGGGAAAACCCTGTGCTCAACCTCACCACCCCATCCTGCACCGTCCCTGTGACACGCCCAGAACGCAACGACGCGCCGGGAAGAACCCGGCGCGTCGTCACCACTCGGAAACTGGGAGTTACTTGGCGACCACCTCGACGGTGATCGTGGCCTCCACGCCGTCGAACAACGTGGCGCTCGCCGTCGCCGAGCCGACCTCCTTGAGGTGCTCGGCGAGGTGGATTGCCGTGCGGTCGAGGGAGATCCCCGTCGCGGTACGCAGGGCGTTGACGATGTCGGCCTCGGTCACTGAACCGAACAGGCGACCATTGCTGCCCGCGCGCGCCGCCACCGTGACCGTCGCGGCCTCTATGACGGAACGCTGGGTCATCGCCGCTTCGCGACTCTGGGCGTCGCGCAGGTCGCGCGACTTTCGCATCGACGCGGCCTGCAACTCCATCGTGTCGGTGGCGGCCAGCGCCACGCCCGTCGGGAGCAGATAGTTCCGCGCGTAGCCAGTCTTGACGTCCACGATGTCTCCGCGACGTCCGAGTCCCTGGACATCACTGCGCAACAAGATCTTCATTCGCCGACCTCCTCGGAAGACATGAACACCGCGGCCGCTTCGCTCGCGTCCTCGAGCATCGCGTCGTCGGCACTGACCTCAGGCGCTTCGACCTCGGCCACGGCCGCGTCACGGTCGGGGCGCGGACCGCGCGGTCCGCGGTCGTCACGGCCACCGCGGCCGCCGCGACGCTCGGTCACGGTCCGCTGGGTGTAGGGCAGGAGCGCCAACTCGCGGGCGGTCTTGATCGCGTCGGTGACGTCACGCTGGTGCTGCTGGCAGTTGCCCGACACCCGGCGCCCGCGGATCTTGCCGCGGTCCGAGATGTACTTGCGCAACTGGGCCAAGTCCTTGTAGTCGACCGTGCCGACGCCGTGCTGGCAGAAGGCGCACGGCTTCTTCTTCACGCCGCGGCGCGTGTCGATCTTCGGCGCGCGCTTTGGCGGCTTGGGGTTATTGATACGTGGCATTAGAAAGGCTCCTCGTCGTAGGCGTACGTGGTGGGTTCGTTGGTTCGGGGCGTTGATGGGCGTTCGGCGTCGCGGTACGGCGCGTCGGGACGCGGCGTCTTGGTGACGGCCGCGGTGGCGAAGCGCAGTGATGGGGCGATCTCGTCGGCGTTGATCTCGACGATCGAACGCTTGTCGCCGTTCTCGGTCTCCCAGCTGCGCTGCTCCAGCCGGCCCGTGACGACCACGCGGGTGCCCTTGGACAGCGAGTTCGCGGCGTTTTCGGCCATCGGGCCGTACCCGGTCACCTCGAAGTACGAGACGCGCTCTTCCCACTCCTGGGTCTGGCGATTCTGCCAGCGCCGGTTCACCGCCACTGACAGGCGAACCGCGGCCTGGCCGCTGTTGAGGAACTTCAACTCCGGATCGCGCGTGATGTTGCCCACGATCGTGATGGTGTTGTCAGGCATCTGCTCTCCTTAACCTTCTTCGGAGCGGGCCGGTGCCGTCGCTGGGACGCGACGAGTGGTCCGCTCGATTCGACGAAGAATCTTGAAGCGCAGGACTTCATCGGACAGGGTCAAGATCCGGTGCAGCTCGTCGACGGTCGCCGTTACTCCGGCGAACTCGACGAGTACGTAGTAACCCTCTTTGCGCTTCTTGATCTCGTACGCCAATGGGCGCTTACCCCAACGGTCGATGGTTCCTGGGGTTCCACCATTCGTACGGATTGTCTCGAGTGCTCGGTCGAGCGCTACCTGGATCAACTGTGCATCGACGGCGGTGTCGAAGACAATCATGGTCTCATAGGGCCTCATGGCCACTTCCTTTCCCTCTGGTCCGGCGTGCCGGGCTGCGCGGAAAACGCAGCAGGGTTCGTTCCCATCACCGATGGGACCGATGAGTCTAGCCCAGGGGGCTGATTTTGGCTAGTCGAGCCAACCCGCGGGTGTCGGGTAGACCTCGGATTCGTCGGGGAATGTCCCGGCGCGAACGTCGTCGCGGTACCGCGACACGGCGTCGGTGATCGCCGAGCCAAGGTCGGCGTAGCGGCGGACGAACTTCGCGGGCTTACGGTTCGAGAGCCCGAGCAGGTCGTGGAAGACGAGCACCTGTCCGTCGGTGTCCGGTCCGGCACCGATGCCGATCGTGGGGACATCGAGGGCCTCGGTCACCATCGTCCCGACCACGGCGGGGACGCCCTCGATCACGATGGCGTAGACGCCCGCCTCCTGGAGGGCCAACGCGTCATCGACCAGGGCCTGGGCCGCCTCGCGCGTCTTGGACTGGACCTTGAACCCTCCGAAGGCGAGCACGCTCTGGGGCGTCAGGCCGAGGTGGCCCATGACGGGGATCTCGGCGTCGAGCAGCGCGCGCACGACGGCCAGCCGGTTTCGGCCACCCTCGAGTTTGACGCTCTCGGCTCCCGCCCGCACGAGGGCGGCGCCGTTGCGTACGGCGTCGGCCTCTCCAAGGTGGTAGCTCAGCCAGGGCATGTCGGCCACGACGTGGGCGATAGGGTGCGCGGCGGCGACCGCCGCCACGTGATGGACCATGTCCTCGATCGTCACGTGCAGGGTGTCGGCCTGACCGAGCACCACGTTCGCGAGCGAGTCACCCACCAGGATCATGTCGACGCCCGCGGCGTCGACGTAACGCGCACCCGGTTCGTCGTAGGCCGTGACCATGACGATCGGCTCGGCGCCATCACGGCGCTTGCGGGTCCGCAAGGTCAATGCGCTCACACTCACGGTTCGACTCTACGCCCGGCCCCGAACGGCGCGTCGAGTCCGGCCACCGGCCCCCCACCGCCGCGCCAGGTGGTGGAAGTGACACGCCACGCAGACTTCAACCGCGTAGCACTGGACCGGTTCTTCGCGTCGCTCGAGCTTGGCGAGCTCCACGCGCGACGTCGGACACGTGCCCCCCGCGGGCAGTCGAGCACCAAAGACGTAGGTCACCTCGACGAGCGGGCCGTCGTGGCAGACGGGACACTGTTCACCGCTGCCCCGGCCGATGTTGCGCGCCGCGCGCAGCAGTTCGGGGTGCGCGTCGCACACGTCTTCGGGTCGCAAGAGACCCGACGCGAGCTTCTCGAGCAACGCGTGGCGCACGAGTCCGAACTCGACGACGGCTCCGTCGGCCGAGGTGGTGCGCAGTGTGCGATCCATTGGGCGAGACTACAACGCCCCGCCAGCCCTGTCCCGACACCGAACGTCACGTTCGATATATCGATTTGATATGATGGGTCGCGTGTTGGACATCGCCATCTTGGGACTCCTCATGGACCGCGACCATCACGGCTATGAGATCCGCTCGCAGCTACGCGAGCGTCTCGGGATCTCGGCGAACGTCTCCTTCGGGTCGATCTACCCCGCCCTCGCGCGTTTAGAGCGCCACGGCAGCGTCGAGGCCGTCGCACCCACCGAGTCGCGCTTCGGCGCGCTCTCGACCGGCTCGCTCTCGGGCGAACGCGCGTCGCTGCGCGCGTTGCGCGCCACGTCGGGCATCGGGCGCCGCGGTCGCAAGGTCTATCGAATCACCGACCGCGGACGCGAGGAGTTCGCCGAACTCCTCGCCGACCCAACCACCATGGACGACGGCAAGAGCTTCACGATGCGCATCGCGTTGGCGAAGTACCTCACCCCGGCGCTGCGCGTCGCGCTCCTCGAGCGCCGTCGCGCCGACCTCGTCTCGCGCCTGGCCGAAGTCCGCGCCGGTGCAACCAACATCGAACTCGACTCGTACGCCCGCAGCGTGATGGAACACGCCGCCCAGGCGGTCGAGTTGGACCTCGCGTGGATCGACAGTCTGTTGACCACCGAACGCAGTAACCACAACAGCTTCGCGCGCGACGCGAAGTGAGACAAGAAGCAGAAAGGAGCGCCATGGAGAAGATTCGTGTGGCGATCGCTGGCGTTGGAAACTGCGCTAGTTCACTCATTCAAGGCGTGACGTACTACAAGGACGCGAAGGCTGGCGACGACATTCCCGGTCTGATGCACGTCGAGCTCGGTGGCTATCACGTCAGCGACCTCGAGTTCGTCCTCGCCTTTGACGTCGACGCCTCCAAGGTCGGTAATGACCTCGGCAAGGCCATCGATGGCGGACAGAACAACACGATCAAGTTCGCGACGGTGCCCTCACTGGGCGTCACCGTGCAGCGGGGTCCGACGCTGGACGGGCTCAACAAGTACTACCGCGAGGTCATCGAGGAGTCACCGGCCGAGGCCGTGGACGTCGTTCGTGCCCTGCGCGAGTCCGGTGCCCAGGTGCTGGTGTCCTACCTCCCCGTCGGGTCTGAGCAGGCCCAGCGCTTCTACGCCCAGGCCGCGATCGACGCCGGCGTCGCCTTCGTGAACGCCATTCCCGTCTTCATCGCCTCGGACCCCGTCTGGGCGAAGAAGTTCGCCGACGCTGGCGTGCCGATCATCGGCGACGACATCAAGAGCCAGGTCGGGGCGACCATCGTGCACCGCATCCTGACGCGCCTCTTCGAAGACCGCGGCCTGACCCTGGACCGCACCTACCAGCTGAACGTCGGCGGCAACATGGACTTCAAGAACATGCTCGACCGCGAGCGACTCGAGTCCAAGAAGATCTCCAAGACCCAGTCGGTCACCTCGCAGCTGGAGAGCAGTCACCTCGAACCCGAGAACATCCACATCGGTCCGAGCGACCACGTGCCGTGGCTGCTCGACCGCAAGTGGGCCTACATCCGCATGGAGGGTCGCAACTTCGGCGACGTGCCGCTCAACCTCGAACTGAAGCTCGAGGTGTGGGACTCGCCCAACTCCGCCGGCGTGATCATCGACGCCGTGCGCTGCGCCAAGATCGCCCTCGACCGCGGCATCGGTGGACCGGTAATCGGGCCCTCGGCGTACTTCATGAAGTCTCCGCCCGTGCAGTACCACGACGACGTCGCCCACGACATGATCGAGGCATTCGCGAACGAGGGGGCCGAGAACCCCGTCTGGCCCTAACGCACTGCACGAAGCCCCGCCGCCCGATCGGGCGGCGGGGCTTCGTCACGTTACGTTCTGTTCGGCCCACCACGCCATGAGTCGCGACGCCGCCTCGGCGGGGTCGATCTCGCCCTCGTCGAGGCGAATCTCCATCAAGAACTCGAGGGCCCGACCGACCACCGGACCGGGGGTGACCTGTAGTAGTTCCATCACCGCGACCCCGTCGAGCGCCGGACGCAGACGGCTGAGGTCCTCGTTGGCGCGAACCTCCTCGATGCGGATCTCCAGCTCGTCCATCCGTTTCGCGAAGGTCGCGGCCTTGCGCGCGTTGCGCGTCGTCGCGTCACAGCGCGTCAGTTCGTTGAGTTCGCTGAGCAGGTGGCCCGCGTCGCGAACGTAGCGGCGAATCGCGCGGTCACTCCAGCCCATCTTGTAGGTGTGGAACCGCAGATGGAGCTCGACGAGCGTGGTCACGTCATCGATCATCGTTTGGGGATACTTGAGCGCGGTCATCCGCTTGCGCGTCATCTTCGCGCCCACGACCTCGTGGAACCGGAAAGTGACCCCCTCGTCCGAGATGGCCCGCGTGCGGGGCTTGCCAACGTCGTGGAACAGGGCCGCCAGACGTAGGGTGAGGTTCGCCGACGTCTTGTCGACCACCGCCCACGTGTGCTTCAACACGTCCTTGTGCTGGTGAATCGGGTCTTGCTCGAGTTGCAGCATCGGCAACTCGGGAACGAACTGGTCGGCGAGCCCGGTGCGCACGATGAAGTCCAGTCCGATCGACGGCCGCGCGGTCATCAGCAGCAGGTCGAGCTCGCCGCGGACGCGTTCCACCGACACCTTTCGCAACGATTCGGCCATCGAGGTCGCGGCCGACTCGACCGCCGGGTCGATCGACAGATCGAATCGCGCCGCGAATCGCGCCGCCCGCAGCATCCGCAGGGGGTCGTCCTGAAACAGTCGGATCGGGTCCGTGGGCGTTCGAAGACGCCGCTCGAAGAGGTCGTTGAAGCCCTGGTGATAGTCGAAGAGGGTCTGCACGCCGGGGACTTCGTCGCCAAGCGCGATGACGTCCAGGGCCAAAGCGTTGATCGTGAAATCACGACGACTCAGGTCGACCTCGAGTGAATCGCCCCACTCCACCGACGGCTTACGTGAATGATCGACGTACGCCTCGGAGCGGAACGTGGTGACCTCGGCCTTCACGCCGTTGGCCCGGATCACTCCCCCGAGCGTCCCGAAGGCCCGCCCCTGCTCCCAGAGGGTCGTGCAGACCGGCGTCATGATGCGAGCGACGTCGTCGGGTCGCGCGTTGGTCGTGAAGTCGATCTCGAAGTCCTCGCGTCGCGGCTCGCCGAGCAGCGCGTCGCGCACCGAACCGCCGACCGCGTACAGCGAGAACCCCTCGTCGGCGAAGACGCGCGCGAGGGGTCGAGCCAAATCGGCTAGTTCAACCAACCGTTCGTGGGCTTGCTCCATGGACAACACTCGCCATGAAGGGTAGTTGGGCCGGTGGGCCAACACGGGCGACGGTAGCCTGGGTCTGCATGTTCCACCGTTTTTCGACCTGGTGGCGGGCGCTCAGCGTGGTACTCCTCGGCCTCGCGACGATCACGTGGCCCTCGGCCTCGGGCGCTGCGACGACGCCGGTCTTCGTCGTCGAGCATCAGGACGCCACCGCGGTGATGTCGACGTCGGGCACCTCGAGGATCGTGATCAAGATGGCCTTCGCCCACCCGAGTGCCGCGACCGACGCGTCGCTCGCGCTCTACCCGAGAATCGTCATGCGATCACAGATCACCCCGATCACGTCGGGCGCGGGAATCTCTGGAGCGGCGACCTCGTCAACCGGGTCGTTCCAACCCGACTGCACGTCGTCGCGGGCGAGCACCGTCACGGTCGTGCTCTTCACGGGCCGACCCCTGACCAGTCGGGGCCGGTGCGGCCCTCTGCCGCGGCTGCGACTCCCGTGTCGCGGTGCGACCTGTGACGGCGTCTACCCGCTACGCTACGCGGTGAGCGCCCACGGGACGACCACGGTGGAGTGGTCCCTCGTCGCGGTCCAGACCGTACCCGTCGCGAACCCGCTGCGACTCACCTGGATCACCACCCTGGGCGCGGGAACGTGGTCCAAACACGTGCGCACCGCGGCGGTGCTCACGGCGATTAGTCGGCGACCCACGCTGGCGCTCACGCTCAGCGCCAACTATCAAACGCTCGCGAGCGCCTATGACGCTGGTTCGGCCGGCGCGCCCTGGCGCGACGCGCTCAACCACGCCGTCGCCAGTCCGCTGCACCGCATCATCGACGCCCCACCGAAGCAGGTCGACTTCGCGGGACTCGCGGCGAACGGACTCGGGACCGAGGTGAAGGCGCAACTCAACCTGGCCGGTCAACTCGTCGGGTCCATCACCGGGCGCTACCTCGACGCGCCGGTTCTGCTCCAGGGCGAACCGTCGGCGCCGGCCGTCGCGGCCCTCGCGACGGCCGGCGTGTCCGACGTCGTCGTACCCGAGAACCGTCTCACGGTTGAGCCCTCCACGACGCTCGCGTGGGGCGCACCGTTCCACATCACCGGGGCTGGAACGACCGTGGCCCTCGCCAACGATCAGCCCCTGTCACAACTCGCGGTTGACGGCGCGATCGAGCCCGGCCGCCGGGCGGCCATCATGTTGGCCACCCTCGCCTTCTTGCACTTCGAGGCGCCTAACGCGCCCGCGGATCGTTCGGTGATCGTGACCGTGCCCGCGGCACAGACCTCGATCGCGTTCTTCAATCAAGTCGCCTCGGGGCTGGGCTCGGACCCGTTCGTCGTAGCGAGCAGCCTCGTGCCCTCGTTCACCTCCTCGCTCGTCGGCACCGATGGCGCGCCGACCACCCGATCCCTGCTCGCCGTCGCGCCATCGCACTGGAGTGCTCGAAACATCGCCACGCTCACGTCACTGGCGGGCCAGGTCAACTCGTTCAGTCAGGCGATCACCGACCACGCGGTCGCCTTCGCCCTTCGCGTCGCAACGGCGCGCACCGAGACCACCGGGAGTCCCACGGCGCGCCAGAGCGCCATCAACACCGCCGCCGCGGGGCTCAACGCGCAACTCGGAAAGTTCACGGTCGACCCGAGCGCCATCACGCTCGCAGGGCCCGGGACCGCGCTGCCGATCACGTTGCACAGCACCGCCTCCTACACGATTACCGCCGTCGTGCACCTCTTGACCAATCAACTGGACTTCCCCAAGGGTTCATCGGTCGTGGTGACCCTCAGTGCCCCGACCACCTCGGTACGCGTGCCGACCGTGAGTCACCGCGGCAGTAGCCTCACCCTCCAGGTGAACGTGACCACGCCCGACCAGCAGGTGTTGCTCGCCCACGCCGCCATCCAGGTGCGCATCGCCGGATCGTCCGTCGTCGGGTACCTGTTGACGCTGGCCTCGCTCCTGGTGCTCGCGACGTGGTGGTGGCGCACCTACCGGCGTCGCTCGAGGGGACGTCACGCCCGATGACCACGACGTCGAGCCACTCCTCACGCGTGCTGTCGATGGCGAGCGGCACGCTCGCCTCGCGTCTGACGGGACTGCTGCGCGTCTTCGTGCTCGTGTGGGTCCTCGGGTTCACCCCGCTCGCTGACGCGTTCAACCTCGCCAACACGATCCCGAACATGCTCTTCGACCTCGTCCTCGGCGGGATCATGATCGCGACCTACATTCCCGTGTTCGTCGAGCGGCTCGCCGTCGATGGCGAGCGTCGGGCTTGGAACTCGATCTCCACGGTACTCACCGCTTCGGTCATCACCCTGGTCATAGGGTCCGTTCTCGCCTGGATCGCCGCGCCGTGGATTATCGACGGCTTCACGGCGCTGCACCAGCTCGATTCGGGGCACGCCGCGACACTGCTCGTGGATCAACGAAGGGTGGCCACGGAGCTACTGCGCTGGTTCGTACCCCAGATCTTCTTCTACGGACTCATCGGCCTCGCGACCGCGTTGCTCAACGTACGCCACCGCTTCGGCGCCCCGGCGTGGGTGCCCGTGGCGAACAACGTGATCGCCGTCGCGGTGCTCATCTGGTTCCACCTGGTCGACCCGACGCCGTTACTCTCACAGCTGCCGGGGTCGCACGAACTGCTCTGGCTCGGACTCGGGACCACCCTCGGCGTCGCGGTCCAGTTCCTCTTCCTTCTCCCCTCACTCGCCCGTAGCGACCTCTGGCGCATCGGGCCGCGCTTCGACCGTCACGATCCCGCACTCCACGCGATCGCGCGGCTCGGCGGGTGGACCCTGCTCGTCGTCGTCGCGAACCAGGCGTCGCTCTACGTGATTCTGGCGTTGGCGTTCGGCGTCGGTGGCAGCGGCCCGGTGAGTGCGTACACCTACGGGTGGTCGTTCTTCCTCATCCCGTACGCGGTAATCGTCGTCTCCGTGCTGAGTTCGCTCGCCCCCCAATTGTCGCGGATGGCCACCGACGAGGACTACGCCGGTTTCAGTGAACGACTCCGATTCGGGCTTCGCCAATCGCTGGTGATCATCGTGCCGTGCACCATCGGGTTCATCATCCTCAGCCAACCCCTCGTCGCGGTGCTCAACCACGTCAACGCCACGCACACGCTCATGGCGGGAACCGTGCTCGCGGTGCTCGCGGCCGGCATGCCGGGTTTCACCGTGTACATGCTCTGTGTTCGCGGCCTTCAGGCGATGCAGCGAGCCCGCGAGGTCTTTGTGCTCTACCTGTTCCAGAACAGTCTCAACATCGTCGTGGCCCTCGTCTTCGGACGTCACTCGATTGCCGCACTCACGTCGAGCGTCTCGATTTCCTACACCGTCGCGGCGGTCGCCGCGCTGTTCACCCTCTCGAGGCATCACGTCTCGATTACGTCAACGATCTGGTCGGTCCACGTTCGTCGCAGCGCCGTGGCCTCCCTGGTCGCCGGGGTCGCGATGGCCGCGGCGTACGCGGCATCGGGCGCGACCGTCGGCCTCGGACTGATCATCCGATTCGCGGACACGTTCGTGATCGGAATCGTCGCCTACGTCGCGGTCGTCGCCTACGGTCAGCGCCGCGTTGGCCGGCGAGCGTCGAACGTGCAAGGCTGACAGTCGGCAGGACGCGAGGGGGACGAATGGCTCGAATCCGTGTAGTCAGTGACAGCGGCAGTGACCTCCCCGACGACGTCGCCCAACGACTCGGCATCGACGTGGTGCCGCTGACGATCCGCTTCGGGGACGATGAGTTCACCGATCGAACCGACCTGTCACCGTCGCAGTTCTGGGCCAAGTGCAAGGAGTCCAAGGTGCTCCCCGAGACCGCGGCCCCCTCCCCCGGCTCGTTCCAGGAGACCTACGAGTCGGCGCTGGCGAACGGTTACGACGGCGTCCTGGTCCTCACGATCTCGGCGGCACTCTCGGCGACGCATCAGTCGGCGTCGCTCGCCGCCGAGGCGGTCGCCGACCGGATACCCGTACGCGTCGTGGACACCAAGGCCGTGTCGATGGCCGTCGGGCTCATGGCGATCGACCTCGCCGAGCTGGCCGCGACCGGTGCCGAGCTCGACGCCCTTGAGTCGCGCGCACGATCACTACTCGAACGCGTCGGCATCTGCGGAACGCTGGACACCCTCGAACACCTGGTCAAGGGTGGTCGGGTCGGCGGGGCTCGGGCCCTTCTCGGTCAGGTCCTCTCGATCAAGCCCTTGCTCGCCCTGAAGGATGGTGTTGTCGCCGAAGCCGGCCGACAACGCACGCGGGCCAAGGCGCTCGGTGCGGTCGCGGCGGTGGTGCGCGCCAACGCCCCTTTCGAACGGCTTTCAATTGTTCACGGTGACGCCAGCGACGTCGACGAGTTGGTGGCGATGGTCGCCGACGTCGTAACGGAGCACGACCTCCTGGTCTCCGACGTCGGTCCCGTCGTCGGAACCCACGGTGGGCCGAGGATTATCGCGGCCTGCTGGATTAAGGCCTGAGCCGTTTTCGCCGCTATGTTCGTAGTGTGAGCGAGACGAGCCCCACCCCAGACCGCGAACCCGATCTCGTCGACCGCGCGCTCGGGACCCTCGATCACGCGCTCGACGTCCTCCACGACAAGGTCCTGCGACCGATCCTGTTGGCGGGACGCACGCTGGCCTTCATCTTCGTCTTGCTGCTGGTCAGCCTCGTGCTCGTGATCGTGCTCATCGTCGGCATCATTCGCCTCTTCAACGTGTACCTCTTCGCGAATCACGTCTGGTTGAGTTACGCCCTGGTCGGCGTGCTCTCCCTCGTTGCCGGGCTCATCATCTGGCGGCGGCGGCGGCCCCTACCCCAACGAAAGAATCACCATGACTGAACACACCCGAGTCCTCATAATCGGATCGGGCCCCGCCGGACTCACCGCCGCGATCTACACCGCGCGAGCACAGTTGCAGCCCATCGTCATCGAGGGCGAACCGTCCTCCACGTCCGACCAGCCGGGTGGACAACTCATGCTCACCACCGACATCGAGAACTTTCCCGGCTTCCCCGAGGGCATCACCGGTCCGGAGTTAATGGCCAACATGCGCACCCAGGCCGAACGGTTCGGCGCCGACCTGCGCGTGGACAAGGTGCAGCGACTCGACGTCGGCGGTCGTCCGTTCCGCGCGTGGCTGTCGGGGGACGACGAGCCGAGCATCACCGCCGACACTGTGATCCTGGCGACGGGCGCGCAGTCGATGATGCTCAACGTTCCTGGTGAGGCGCGACTACTCAGTCACGGCGTGTCGACGTGCGCCACCTGTGACGGCTTCTTTTTCCGGGGTTGCGACATCGCGGTCATCGGCGGCGGTGACTCCGCCATCGAGGAAGCCACGTTCCTGACCCGATTCGCGTCGAGCGTGACGGTCGTGCACCGGCGCGACTCTCTACGCGCGTCCAAGATCATGCAAGAACGCGCCTTCGCCAACGAGAAGATCCGCTTCGCGTGGAACACGAAGGTCCTCGAGGTTCTGGGCGATGACAAGGTTGCCGGACTACGTGTCGCCGACACCGTGACCGGACAGGAACGCACGCTCGACGTGACGGGCGTGTTCGTGGCGATCGGACACATCCCGAACACCCAGTTGGTTCAAGGACAGGTCGAGCTCCACGACAACGGTTACGTACGAACCGGGGTCGGTTCGTACACCAACATCGATGGCCTGTTCGCGGCCGGGGACGTCCAAGACGACGAGTACCGCCAGGCGATCACGTCGGCCGGCTCGGGGTGCATCGCCGCGATCGACGCGGAGCGGTGGCTCGAGGCACTCGACGGCTAGGCGTCGGGCTCGAATATCCGTCGGGCGCCGTGCGTTCACCGGCTACGAATTTGGCGGCACGGGGTAAGGTGGTCGCCACGACGCCACCGGGTGTCGCTGGGAGGTAGCAATGACAAGCCCGATCACGATTCTCACTGACGCCACCTTCAATGAAGTCATCGGCTCCGCGGAGAAGCCAATCCTCGTTGATTTCTGGGCGGAGTGGTGTGGTCCGTGCCGCATGATCGCCCCGATCCTCGAGGAGTTCTCGACCGAACAGGCCGACAAGTTCACGATCGGCAAGCTCGACGTCGACGTCAACGTCGCTACCGCTACCAAGTTCTCCGTCATGAGTATTCCGACCCTGCTGTTGTTCAAGGACGGACAGGTCGTCGCACGAATCGTTGGAGCCAAGCCGAAGGGCGCACTGCTTCACGAGATCACCGCGTCCCTTTAACGATCCTGATTAACGGCTTGATCCATCGCGGTGACACGGGCCAATCGGTCCGCGAATTACACGAACGACTCCAACGATTGGGCTACGGCGCGCCCCTAGACAGCGAACTCGTCTTCGGTGACGCGACCGCCGCCATGGTCGAAGCGTTCCAACGGGCGCGCGGTCTACCCATCACGGGTGAAGTTGACGCCACCACGTGGTCGCGACTACTTGAGGCCGGTTGGCACCTCGGAGATCGACTTCTCTACCTGACTCGCCCGCATCAGCGAGGCGATGACGTCGCGGAACTACAGATCCGACTCGCTCAGCTCGGCTTCGACCCGGGGCGTATCGATGGCATCTTTGGCACGCTCCTGGATGGCGCCGTGTCGGACTTCCAACGCAACCGCGCCCTAGAAGCGTCCGGCGTACTCACGCGCGCCACCCTGCTCGAACTGTGGCGCATGACGTCGATCACGTCGGATCGCAACCTAGTAACCGATGCCCGCGATCGGGCGGGATTCAATGAATTACCGTCCGACCTGGTCGTGGTGGCCGGAACCAGCTCCCTCGCCGATGCCGTGGCCCGACACTGGCCGTCAGGCAATCTGATTCGACTCGCCACTTCCAACCCCGACGAGGTCGCCGCGACCGCCAACGGCGCGAATGCGGCGATCGTCCTATCGTTCCAGTTCAATGGGGAGATCCAGGGGATCCACATCCATTACTGGGCCAGTTATCGATCGCACTCCCGTCGCGGTGAGCAACTCGCCAGCTCTCTGGCGGCGGCACTCGCCAACGCTGACCTGCTGTTACGCGTCGAAGTGACCGGCATGGCGTTGCCGATCCTCCGCGAGACCCGCATGACCACGCTCTACGTCGAACACGGGGCGTACGACGACCAGTTCGACGAGATTGCGGTCGTCGTAAACGACCTCGTGAGAAAAGTTCTCCACAACTAGGTAAATTCGCTAGTACCAATAAGTCTGCTGGGACAAGGAAATTTGGGCCATTTCTAAGCCTGAATCAGAGTAAACCACAACTTCATCCACAAGTTGGGGAAAACTTCAACGATAACGTTAGGTTGAGGGTTGAGTGTTACTTCGCCTGAGATATAACGATATACAGGCGTTCTAGGTCGTCAAGATCAGCAAAATCAATAATGATCCGGCCGTTTCGACCCTTGAGATCGACGTGAACCCGGGTATTCAAGTAGTCCTCGAGTAAGTGCTCCAGTTCGGCCACGCTCGCGTCAGGGACCGGTCGAAGTCGAGGTGCGCCCGAAACCTCACGTGGTGTTGGCTCATCTACGGGGACCACCTTGGGTTCCAAGAATGTCTTCACTGCCTCCTCGGTCGCCCGAACGGAAAGCTCGTTCTTAACCACGCGGGCCACCATCAGGGCCTGCGCGCTCGGATCGGAGATAGCGAGCAACGAGCGAGCGTGTCCCGCCGTCAGGTCACCGCTCACCAATGCTGCCTGCGCCGCTTCACCAAGCTGCAGGAGTCGTAACGTGTTTGTAATATTCGCCCGACTCTTGCCAACTCGTTGTGCGACCTGCTCGTGGGTCAAATCGAACTCATCGATAAGCTGCTGGTAGGCAGCCGCTTCCTCCAGTGGGTGCAGATCGACCCGATGGAGGTTCTCCACGACAGCCTGTTCGAGTGATAGCCGATCGTTGACGTCATCTTGAACCAGCACCGGCACAGTCTCAAGTCCTGCGAGTGCCGCCGCTCGCCACCGTCGCTCCCCCGCAATCAGTTCAAAGACGCCTGGTTCGCCCTCTACCGGCCGCACGATCAACGGCTGCAGCACTCCCAACTCTCGAACCGACGACGCCAGCGACTGGAGGCTGTCATCATTGAAGGACTTCCGGGGCTGAAACTGGTTTGGCCGAATGGCCTCGACCGAGATTCGCCGAAGTGGCCCGCCGACTTCGACCTCAGCCTCTTCGAGTTCGACTTCTGGAGCATCGGGGATGAGAGCACCGAGACCCTTGCCCAAACCGGGTTTCCTAGCCATTGATGATCTCCTCTGCTAATGCGCGATAGGCCTTTGCGCCCTTCGAATTTGGATCGAAGTACGTAATGGGCTGTCCGAACGAGGGCGCCTCCGCCAACCGGACAGTACGTGGAATAACGGTTCGGCATAACTCGACAGGAAAATGACGCCGAACCTCTGCTGCTACATCTACGGAAAGGGTATTACGCGAGTCGTACATCGTCAAGATGACCTTGGAGATTCGAAGGGTCGGATTCAGATTCTTCTGAACCAGGTCAACGATTCGCTGTAACTGCGTCAATCCCTCGAGCGCGTAGAACTCCGTCTGCACCGGCACCATGATTTCGGTTGCCGCCGCGAACGCGTTGATTGTAATGAGTCCGAGTGACGGAGGACAGTCGATGAAAATGTAGTCGAAGTCACCGTCAACAGACTCCAGCGCTCGCTTCAGCCTAAGTTCGCGTGAAATCACCGAGGTGAGTTCCTGCTCGACACCAGCCAAGTCCAGCGTGGCAGGGGCAACAAAGAGATTGCTGAATCCCGTTGGCTCAACGATATCTACCATTGGCACGTCGTTAAGGAGTACGTCGTAGACCGAACGCTCGAACTTACGACCATCGACGCCGAGGCCGGTCGTTGCATTGCCTTGCGGGTCGAGATCGACGACCAGGACTCGCTTTCCGCTCTGCGCCAATGCTGCGCCGAGCGACGTGGTCGTCGTGGTCTTACCGACCCCACCCTTCTGATTGGCTACGGCGAAAATCCTCATCGTATTGTCGTCCGCCATGAGCCTCTTCCTGCGATACGGACCCCCGACACCGGTCAAGTCCCCTGCCATTCAACTCGGTTTTTGGAAGGTCGTCAAGTATCGATGTTTCACGTGAAACATTGATACTTGAGGAGTCATTCTCAAGGGCAATCGCGGTCTTTGATCTGGCGCACTCTCGTATTCCACGATAAACACTAGGAAATCTCGCCCTGCTCAACTACGACGCGACCGGTCGGACTCTCGAATGTTTCACGTGAAACAATTGCCATCCGTATACCAACGAGTCATTGCTCGCGTGCCGCAGTGCAATGCGACACGCAGCAGCGGCCCAGTTGACCTGGGTCATCTCGTGTCTGGCGGGCCGCTCAAGCTCGACGTGTGCGCATACCAGTTCGAGATCATGGCTACCCCGCTCCCCACAGCGTCTTGGCGCACATGGACTCGCCCAGACATCGATAGGACTAAACGGGGGATTCAACGACCTCATACATCACCAGGAACTCAAACCGACGTACCTACCACCCTCCCAATCACCCGGTTCCGGTTCCGCGGCCCATTCTGCGCACGCAGCGGGGTGCGTGCATGCCGTCTACATCACGCGGTTGGGTGCCAAACGTCGATTCGGTTCGAAGAATGGGGGAGTAACTACAGCGAAGCGAGATGGACGACCTAACAATCATGTCGTTGGCGAGTGTCAAGATCCACGGCGGGGATCCCTCGGGCCGCGCAAGAGATCCCTGAGGTCTGAATTCCCTTCAAATGCAACGCTCAGCATGTGATTCCCGAGTCCTTCATCGACGGCTCCACTCGGTTATCCTCAGTCCAATATTCGACGCCCTCGCCGAGGACTCGAAGACCAGCATTCCCCGCGACGAAGCGCCTTCTACAACAAGCGCTGGTGGTGGAGGAAACCGGGGGAGTCTCGCGGACAGCGTGGCCACCGACAATTCGTAAGTCACACCACGTGGTAGCTATGGCCGGGTGTCGCGAAGAGCTCCTTAGGAGTTGACCAACGTTTGTGCTGTTTCACGGTGGAGTACCGGAATCGTTGGTGCAGCGCTGCTTCTCCCACTACCGTGAAGCAACCCTTGTCGTGCACGATGTTTCACGTGAAACAGTCCCGACTTCATCATTTGCCGGCCCGGG
>JAJXTB010000143.1 GCA_021784205.1 Actinomycetes bacterium | reverse complement strand
GCGCTCGCCGGAATCCCGACGGTCCTCTTCGCCTTCGGACACTCGGTGTTCGCGGGCGTCGTGACATTCGTCGTGTTCATGATCTACACGCAGCTCGAGAATCATGTGCTCAACCCCGTGATCATGGCCAAGTCGGTCAAGCTCAACCCCTTCGCGGTCTTTCTCGCCGTGCTCTTCGGCGCCGAGGTGGGCGCGTGGATCGGGGGCATCTTCGGCGGTTTCGTCGGCGTCTTGCTTGCGGTGCCCCTCGCGGCGACGGGGCACGTGATCGCGCGCGACCTCTGGCCGCGGGTGAAGGCCGACGAAGCTAGCCAGTAGGGACGATGACGACGGGAATCGTCGCGTGCTCGGCGAGCTCGAGGCTGGTGGATCCGAGCAAGAGCCCGGCGTGCGCGTCGTGGCCACGTGTTCCCACCACGAGCAGCGACGCGTTGATCGGCGATCCGCCACAGCGCAGCAGTACCGAGCACGCGTCGCCGTAGTCGAGCGCACCGCGCACCCGAGATTCCTCAAGTCCGGCGCCGGCCGCGATCTCGGTCGCGATCGCCGCGAGAGCGACCAAGGGATTGTTCGACTCTGCGTGCTCGCGCAGGCCGATCGCGTGCACCAGCA
This sequence comes from Actinomycetes bacterium, assembly GCA_021784205.1. The sequence goes on along the minus strand of JAJXTB010000143.1, from coordinate 3,641 downwards.
CCACGTCGGCCCCGCAGCGCTGGGCGTAGGCCGCGGCCCACTGCGCGGCGTGTCGAGCGTTCTGCGAGAAGTCGTATCCGACGGCGACCGTGGTCATGAAGAGCCTTTCGTGTCGTGGGCGGCCTCGAGGGCGGCCGCGCGCAGCGCGGCGCTGCGCATGACCGCGTCATGTCCGGGCCCGCCTGCAGAAGGCGCCTCGTTCGCGCGGTCCTCACCGAGGGCGCGCGCCAACGTGGCCGTGATCGAGGCGCGCAGCGCCTGGAGGTTGTAGCCGCCCTCTAAGAAGAACGCCAGGCGTCCGGACTGGGGGGTGAACTGGGCCGCGAAGTGCGAGAGCGCGCCGAAGTCTCCACTCGTGAGAGCCAGGTCGGCCAGGGGATCGCTACGGTGCGCGTCGAAGCCGGCCGAGACCAGCACCCAGGTGGGCGCGAAAGTGTCGAGCACCGGCGCGGCGATCTCCTCGTAGGCGTGGGCCACGACGTCGCCGGTCGCCCCGGCGGGCAAGGGAAGGTTGCACGTGGCCCCGAGCGCGTCGGGTCCGCCCACCTCGCTCGACATGCCACTGCCAGGAAAGAGCGGCACCTGGTGGCTCGAGACGTAGAGCACCCGCGGGTCATTCCAGAAGATCTCCTGCGTGCCGTTGCCGTGGTGGACGTCAAAGTCGATGATGGCGACCCGCTCGCCCGCCGCGGCCAGGTGCGCTGCGGCGATGGCCACGTTGTTGAGCAGGCAAAAGCCCATCGCGCGCCCGGCCAGGGCGTGATGTCCCGGAGGACGCGTGACGACGAGGCCCACCCCGGCGTCGCGCCGGCGCAGCTCGTCGACGACCGCGAGTCCCGAGCCCGCGGTGGCGCGCGCGATCGAATACGAGTCGTAGGTGGCGTAGGTGTCCTCGTCGATGTCGCCGCCGCCGCCGTAGCAAAAGGCCCCCAGCTCGTCGAGGTAGGCGCCGTCGTGCACGGCGATGAGTTCAGCGCGCGTCGCCTCGCGCGTCGCCACGCGCACGAGGTCTCCGGCGAGGTCGAGGTCGCCCACCCCGGCGAGCACGGCCGTGACGCGTTCGGGACGTTCGGGGTGGCCCTCCTCCTCGTGGCCCTCGTGCGACCCGGGCCCGCCGAGAACCAGCATCAGGCTGTCCCCGGAACGCTCTCGCCGTGGTCGGAGGCCTCGTAGGGGGCGATGCGAAAGCGCACGCTGATGATCTCGGCGTCGAGCGAGGAGGTGACATTGAATCCCGATCCCTCGAAGACGCCCATCATGTCGCGGTTGCTCGCCTGGGTCTCGGCGACGAAGGTTGTGATCGCGTGGCGTCTCGCGGCCGTGGCGAGGTCCTTTAACAGCAGCATGCCGAGCCCGCGGTGCTGGAACTCGTCGGCCACGAGGAAGGCGACCTCGGCCGTCTCGGTGCCGGGCAGGCGGTCGTAGCGGCCCACCGCGACGAGGGCGTCGTCGACCACGACGACCAGGGCGAGTCGGTCGACGTAGTCGACGGTCGTGAGCCAGGTGACCTCGGTCTCGGAGAGCTCTGGGTGGAACGAGAAGTAGCGCCGGTACACCGAGTCCGACGAGAGGCGCGCGTGGAAGGCCACCAGGGCGGGGGCGTCACCTGGATGGATCGGACGCAGGTGCACGAGCTGGCCGTCGGCGAGGGTGACGGTGCGATCGAGGGCCCGCGGGTAGTTCTCCGGCAGACCCGGTGCCGTGACCATGGGCATACGACTCCCTTCGCACCCGCGGGTGCCGACCCCTCGACCATCATGACCCCAAACGAGCGACTGTTCAAGTTCTCTCGACGAGGCGCACGCTCGTGACGTCGTCGCAGCGGCGAAAGCCCAGGCGCTGATACAGCGAGTTGCTGGTCGCGTTGGCGGCGTCGGTGTGAAGCATGACCGTGGCCCCCGACTCGACGAGCGCCGCGCTGAGGTGGGCCGTGACCGCGCCGCCAAAGCCGCGGCCACGAAGTCCCTCGGGCGTGAAGACCGGCCCGATGCGTACGACCCTCCCGGCCGGTGTGGTGACGGCCACGGCGTGTCCGGCCATCGAGACGGGCTCGCCACCCACGCTCCACAGGGAGAGCGCGCCGGCGCGCAGGCGCTGGCGCAGGGCATCGTCGTCGTAACGAGCCGCTCCCTCGATCGGCCCGTCGACGAACTCGAGGAAGGCGAGGAACCACTTTTGCGCGAGCGGGTAGTCCGCGCTCGTCGCGACGCGCCACGACCCCTCGACCGTCGGGACGCTGAGTTCGCCGAGCTCGTAGATGTACTCGCTGCGCCCCTCGAGCGTGCGGCGGGTGGAGCCTGGAGAACCGCTGGCGCGATAGGCGTCGAGGAACGCGAGAATCGTCTCGGTCGATCCCATCACCCACGGGAAGTCGTCGTCGTGCATGGCGACTTCGCCCGCGAGCATGCGCGCGGCATCGTCACTCATCGGGCCGAGCTGAAGTCCGTGAGGTGCGGTGCGAAGTGCCGCGCCCACCACTTCGCCGCGATGTCGCACCAGCCACCACCAGGTCTCGCGGTAGCGACGCTGTTTGGTGGCCACGCTGACCGCGACCGATCCGAGGATGTTGGTTCGCACGGGTTGGGCAGCGCGATAGGCAAGCGTGTCGACGAGGAACTCCTCGGCCCAGGCGCGGCGCACCACCTCCATTGCAGAACCCTAGAGGCAAGATTCGTTCATCGCGTCATCCCCGACGGAACAGTACGACCGTTGCAACTGAGTGATCTCTAGTGAGTCCACTCATGCTGCACTCCTCACGGAGTTGTTCGGCCCGACTAACGCCGGACTTCCCTTTCGCGTGTCATCGCCAGCCGCTGAGAGAACCCCAGTCTGATGCTCGGCTCCACGCTTCACCGGGACTCCAACTGAACCCAGGCTCGCCCATCGGGCGAGATTGATAGCGGCGTTGTCGTCGCGCTGGTGTGACGAGGAACACTCATCACAAGTCCAGCGCTCCTGCCAACCAATTACTTGAACGTGACCACATCCGTGGCACGTCTTTGACGAAGGAAAGAACTGATCGGCTTCGATCAAGGTGGACCCGTACCAGGGGCACTTGTATCGAAGCTGACGACGGATCTCTCCGAGTGCTGCGTCAGAAAGTTCCCTTCGGCGCGAACGTGCACCGGGGAGACCTCTTTGTTGCAGCAGTGACGCCGCATCCAGACCTTCGACCACAATCACGCCGTGGGTCTTGGCGAGGTTGGTAGTGAAGACGTGGATGGTGTGATGGCGGACGTGGGCGACCTCGGCGTGCAGGCGCGTGATCTTGGCCGCGGTCTCTTTGTACTGTCGTGAACCACGCGTGCGACGAGCCCGCTGGCGTTGGAGTCGACGCAGTTCGCTGAGTCGATGTTCGAGGGCGCGGGGGTTGGCGAGTTCGCTGATCACTTCGCTGGTGGTCGCGACCGTCGCCAGACGTCGCACGCCTACGTCGATGCCGACAGTGGAGTCGGGCTGGGCAACGCCCGCCTGTTGGGGACGAGCGACACTCACCCGCACGGCGGCGATAATGCGCTCTCCCTGGCGCGAGACCGTGACGCCGAGAATCTTGGCTCGATTCATTGCAATGAGCCGTTCGATCCGTCGGGTGTTTTCGTGCGTGCGCAGAGTCCCGAGCACCGGCAACGTAAGGTGTCGCC
>JAJXTB010000043.1 GCA_021784205.1 Actinomycetes bacterium | reverse complement strand
GCGTGAAGGTCACCAGCAGCGGCAGAATCACCACGCCCGCCCGATGCCATTTCGCCACGTCGCTCACCAGGGCGATGAGCCCGATGGTGATGACGCAAGCGAGGAAGATCTCCGGGGTGTCTCCGACGAGGAAGTCCCACCAAAACCGGCCGAAACCCTTCAACGCGCGAGCGAGCAGCGCCATCAGGCCACCGCCACGTTCGAGGGCGACGCCTTGCGCAGCACCGAGATCGTCGCCGCGCACACGATCGCGTAAAACACCACGAAGATGAGCAAGAACGCGTCGCTGCCTGGCCAGGAGACCTTGAGACCCTCGCCGGTCCAGAACGTGCCAAAGCTCACCAGCATGACGCCCACTCCCATCTTCATCAGGTTCTCCGGCACGCTCGAGAGCTGCTTGGCCACGATGACCCCGACCACGCCCACGAGGACGATGGCGACGCCCGCTGTGGCGGCGGCGAGGCCGAGACGGTGAGCGGACGTGCCCAGCGTCAAGACGGCGACGACGACCTCGAGCCCCTCTAAGAACACGCCCTTGAAGGCCATCACGAAGGCGATGCGGTCGCGGTCGGGCCGGGTCGCGACGGCCTCGAGCTCAGCCACCGTCTCGCGGTAGATCTCGTCCTCGTCGTGCAGCGCCTTGAGCCCACTCGCGCGCAAGATCGCCTTGCGCAGCCACTGCATCCCGAAGATCAGCAGCACGCCGCCCACCACGAGGCGCAGCGCGGACAGCGGCACGTGCACCAACGCCGGGCCGAGCACCGCGACCAAGGCGGCGAGCGCCGCGAGGGCGACGCCCGTGCCCTCAAAGGCGCTGCGCCAGCCGCGGGTGTGGCCCACCGCGAGCACGATGGTGAGGGCCTCGACCATCTCCACCGCGCACGCGAGGAAGACCGCGCCCACGAGCACGATCGCACTCGAGGTCACCGTTGTTGCGATCACGTTCAATCAACTCCCTTTGCGTCAGCCAGGACGAAACTCGATTCGGCGTCGATGCGCACTCGCAGCGAGCTATCTTTTTCATGTTGAGACTCGGTGAACACCTTAGCGATGATCTCGTTCTCGCCGACGTTGACCACGAGCTCGTAGCCGCGCCCGCGTAGCTCCGTGGCGAACCGCCGATAACTCTTTCGTGACAATTCTGCGCATTCGCAACGTCCGAAGAAAACACTTCCGACATCACCGCCATAGGCTCGCTCGCGCACGGTGACTGCCCACTACGGACAGCGACACAAACAAGCTTTGCTAACGACTACGAATCCGACGTCGACGGGCGCGAGAGGAATGCTCTGCCGATCGCCGCCCAAGGGGGTATGCGGGAGGCGATCGGCCAGAGCGGAGGTACTGGCCTCAACGGGTCATCGGAGCGGGACCCTGCTGGACGCGCACGACCAAAGCGAGCAACGTGATCCACACGCCGATTACCAGGGCGAGCAGTACGACCACTACCCACCGGCCGATGAGACCATCGGGCCGCAGGCTCTGCACCGGTCCCGCGAAGGGGTCGGTCTGTGCAGCCGTCACCGTCAGCGCCGCGCTGGCCAGCACGGCTCCAGTCGTGTCCGTCGCCGTCGCCGCGAATCGCTGGGTGCCCGGCCACGTCGGCTGGTAGACAATCGTCGCGACGCCCGACGCGTTGGTGCTGGCCGAACCGACGAGCAGCTCGGGCGCCCCCGAGAACTCCTCGAGGTGAACGTAGAAATTGACCCTAGTTCCAACCAACGGGGCCGAGCCCACGGCCTCGACCCGGGCGGAGAGTTGGACACCCGCTCCCGACGACGGGGCACTCGAGGACAGCGCGAGAGTGGCGTTCGTCGCCGCGGCCGCGGGCAGCGCGGCGGCCGCCACGACGAACAGTACGACTCCACCGAGAGCGCTGAATGCGCTTCGCACTCGAAACAGACACGGTCGCGTCGTCATACGCTCGCCTCCAGGTTCGCTTCGTGGCCGGCCTCGTTGATCTCTTCCATCTCGGCCATCGGCAAGATGGGTACGAATCGGAACACGACGAGCAACAGCAAAGGAATCGCTGCGGTAGCGGCCACGGTGATAGAGATCGGCACCCACGTGAAGTGGTACGTGCCCCAATTGGCCGCCAGGACGCCGGAACCCTTGAGCGGCGAGTTGACCAGCGGCTCCGTCGCGGGAGGGATCACGATGACCAGGCGCTTGATCCACAGCGCCAGGACCACGAGGGTCGAGGCGACGACGACGCCCTTGGTGGTGCGCAGGCGACGGACGGCCATGATGACCAGCGGGATCACGCCACCGGCGAAGAAGTAGATCCAGAACGGGATCGCGTAGCGCCCCGCGACGATCTGATAGACCCACGCCGACGCGCCGGTCGTTCCGGAATAACCGTCGATGAGGTACTCGGTGAAGGTGAGATACAGGTACGCGGCGCCGAAGGCGATCATCACGAAGCCCAGACGCACGAAGTGCCGGGAGGTGATGTAGGCCTCGAGGTGAAAGAGCCGGCGCGCCGCGGCGACCGTGAGAACGACCAACGCCACACCCGAGTACAGCGCGGCGACGACGAAGTACACCGGCAGAATTGTCTCCATGTAGCCGGCGCGCGATGACGAGGCGAACGCGAAGGAGAGCACCGAATGCACCGACACGGCCATGGGGATGATCATGATCGCTATCAACCCGATGGCACCGTTGAGCCGACGCCTCTCGGCGGGCGTGCTGGCGTAGCGTCCCACGAGAATCCGGTAGAGGGACTTGCGCACCCGCACGCGCTTGCTCGCTGTCTCGTCCTCGAAGCGATCCAGCGCGATCACCGCGTCGGGAATCAGCGGCAAGTAGAAGAACACGGCCGTCGCGAGCAGGTACGTGCTGACCGCGAAGAAGTCCCAGAGAATCGGCGACGTGAGATTCCAGTACGTCGGCCAGACGAGCTCCCAGACCTTGCTCGGATTACCGAGGTGCGGAATGATGAATGCCATGCCAATTGGCAGGGTCACGAGAGCCGTGGCTTCGGCGATGCGAGTCAGCGGCGCGCGCCACTCGGCGTGGGTCAGTCGAAGGATCGCCGAGACGACGGCACCGCCATAGCTCACTCCGATGAACGCGACCAGGTTCGCCTCGTAGATCGCCCAAAACGCGCCGTCGTTATATCCCGAGACGCCCAGACCGTGCGCCACCTGATAGACCCACGCGACCACGCCCAGCACCACGATAACTCCGAGGATCGCCACGGCGGGCCACCACCAGCTCGGAGTCTCGAGCACCGGTCGCATCGCGGTGGCGCGCAGGTCCGCACCGGGTGACGTCACCGTAGTGTGCGAGGGGGGGTTGAGAACTTCAGTCATCGATACTCTCCTGGCGCTAGGACGCGCTCGCGTTGTTGTTCAGGTCCTGGCCGTGGCCGGGGATGTAGTACACCCGCGGGTGCGTGCCGTACTCTTCCTTGAAGACGACGGCGTCGTTCTCAGCGAGGAACGTCGAGATCTTCACCGTGGCGCCCATGCCATTCACGGCCACGTCCGAGGTGAGATCTCCGAAGTACAGGACGCCCATCGGGCAGTTCACCACGCACTCGGGCAACTGGCCCGTGGGCAGCATCGCTGCGCAGTCAACGCACTTGCCGACGGTGCCCTTCACCTGGGGCACGGGCCACTCGGGCTCTTGGGCGAAGGGCTGGCGCGGAGCCGGGACCGGGTCCGTCCAGTTGAAGTAGCGCGCGTCGTAGGGACACGCGTTCATGCAGATGCGCGTGCCGATGCACTTGTGCTGATCGACGAGGACCAAACCCTCGGGAGTGCGGAAGTTGGCGCCCACGGGACAGACCGGGACGCACGCGGGGTCTTCACACATCATGCAGGGCCGCGGCATGAAGTAGTCCTCGCCCGCTGCGTTTTGCATGGTGTAGACGTTCATCCACGTCTGGTCCTCGTGCAGGTAGTGCGCGGTCTGACACGCGGTGGTGCAGAGCTTGCAGCCATTGCACAGCCGCAGGTCGATGATCATGCACCACTGCTTCGTGGGGCCGGTGGGCGTCGTGGTGGAGGTCTGGGTCGCGGCCGCGACCGTCTCGGCCACCACCCCCATGACACCGAGCCCGATGCCGCTGATTGCGGCCGCGCGCAAGAAGCCCCGTCGGCCGATCGTCACCTTCTCGTGGCTTGCCTTTTCGCTGGTCGCGAGGGATCCGTCGGATTCACTCATCACGCAATCACCTTGATCTTTCCTTCCATCCACTTCATCGTCGACATCGCCCCGCCCATGCCGTTGGTGCCGGCGCCGCACGGCGCGTAGCACTGCCACGTAAAGGTTCCGGTCTTGGTGGGCACGAACGACGCGACCACGGTCACCGACTTGCCCGTGGGCGCGGCGGGTATCGGCATGTTGAACGGAAGTCCCACGATGGTGAAGGTGTGGGCGACGTTGGTGTCAGGAATCGAAGACAGCGCCTGTCCCGCGACCAACTCTTGTCCCGTCGACGAGCCGACGACCTTGTCGTACATCATCTGGGCGCCCATCAGTGGCGCCGTCCCGTCGTCGAAGTTGACGATCTTGACGGTGACGCGCTCGTTGACGTGCACCGTCCACTGCGGATTGGTGAACTGCGGTTGGTTGCCGGTGCCGGGCAGGTTGCCCGTCGTCAGGATCTTCATGACCTCGGTGACGTGGCCGCGCACGGCCGGCGCGCTCGGCGTTCTTGAACGAGTTAGCCCAACGACCCCTGACGCGATGCCCGCGACGAGGGCGACCGTCACCGCGAGGCCGACCAGGATCGCGACCAGCGACACCGCAACCACCGCGCTATTGCGTGCGGCCCGAACAGGTCGACGCCAGCTCAGACGACCAAGTCGTGCGAGTGGGTCGGCGGCGCCGAGCCGCACGAGCGGGTCGGCACCAGGGCTCGACCCGCTCGCGCCAGTGGCTCGGCGAGGACTCACGCGACGACCTTGATCTTTCCGGTCATCCAGTTGTTGGTCTTCATCGCGCCGGCCATCCCCGTCGAACCACTACCGCACGGAGCGAAGCAGTTCCACGTGAAGGTGCCAACCTTGTTGGGCGTAAAGGTCGCCACCACGGTGATCGACTTGCCGGTCGGGGCGACGGGAATCGGCATGTTAAAGCCCAGCCCGGCCACGGTGAAGGTGTGCGAGATGTTGATGTCCGAGACCATGCCGGCTGCCTTGCCGGCGACTAACTCCTTGCCCGTCTTCGTGCCCATGACCATCGTGTACTTCATGTACTTTCCCATCAGGGCCGCCGCGCCATCGTCGAAGCTGATGATCTTCACGGTGACGGTCTGTCCCTTGTGCACCGTCCACGACGAGTTCGTGATTCGCGGCTGCTCGCCGCTGCCCGCGAGCTTGCCCGTCGTCAGGATCTTCATCACCTCGGTGACGTGGCCGGGGGTCGCCGCGCTGGCGGACATGGTGCTGACGGCACCGGCCGCCAAGACGGGTGCGGTGGCGAGCACGACGACCGCAACCTTGATTGACCTGAATTTCATTTGATTCTCCCTATTTGTCGGTACTTCATTACGAGATGGGTCACGGGCCTTACGACTTGACGGTGAGGTAGCCGCGCATGAAACCGTCGTGCGCCATGCCCCACTTGTCACAGGGCAGCGGGCAGAACCACTGGAAGGTTCCCGCGGACTTGGGGGTGATGGTGAAGTGGGTCACCGACGGCGAGGAAGCGCTGCCAGCGGGCACCATGACGTCGATGTTGAGCTCCGGCAACATCCAGGCGTGCGACTGGGTGTCGTAGTTATAGACCGTGACGTCGTACTTGGTCCCGGCGGTCATGGTCAGAGCGCCCGGGACAAAAGCGTCGTGTACCAGACCGTCGGGTCCCTTGACGCCGCCCAGCGGCGCCGGGTTCACCGAAAGCTTCAGCGACGCCGTACTCGAGCTGGCGGGCGCCGCCGCCGCGCTCGTCGCCGCGACGGCCGGGGTCGCCGTCACCTTGTGCCAGATTGCCCCGACGCCTGCGGTGAGCGCGAACGCGGCCGCAACGACGAGAACGATCCCCGTCACCAGGGTGAGAAGTCCACGCAGCCGCAGAGAACCCAGATCAGGGGCGCCCTGATCGACCATGGTCGATCCACTACTCATCACATACTCCTCCCGGCCACCATCGCGATGGTGGCGACAACCGTGACCATCCTGCGGCCCAGATCTCGCGCCCGGTAGAGGATTCCCTCGGGTCGTGCCTCCCGTGATTCCACGGGACGACGACGGGCCACAGCGCCGACCCATGTCAGTGGCCAAATCTGGTCCTTTGGCCGTAGTCCGGCCACAGTTGGGCCCGACCTGCGGCCGTAGGGTGAACTCGTGTCCGGCATCGAGACGGCGGATCCAACGTCGATTCCCGTAGTGATCGTGGACGACCACGAGGTCGTTCGCGAAGGAACGCGCCGCATGCTCGAACGAGACCCCGACATTGTCGTCGTCGACGAGGTCAGTTCGGTGCGCGACGCGCTCACCTCGGCGCGCCGGCTGCTGCCGCGACTGATGGTGATTGACGTCGAGTTGCCCGACGGCAGCGGCGTCGACGTCGTACGCGCCATTATCGCCGAGGGGCTGCCGATCCGCTGTTTGATGCTCTCAGCCCACGACGACTACGTCTACTTCTCCGAAGCCTTCGCGGCCGGCGCGGGCGGCTACCTGCTCAAGACGGCGAGCGCCGCCGAATTCGTGGCCGCGGCGCGCACCGTGACCCTGGGCGGCACGGTCATCGACGGCTCGCTCTCGCACCGCCTAGCCGGTCGGCACCATCAGCCCGAGGACGACTGGATTGCGCGTCTCACCGCGCGCGAGCTCGACGTGATCGCCGCGCTGGTGCAAGGCAAGTCGAACAAGGAGATCGCCCGCGACCTCGGGATCGGACTGCGCACGATCGAGAGCTACGTCTCGGCGATCCTCGCCAAGCTCGGCGTGCGATCACGCACGGAGGCGACGATCTTCGCCATCGAACACCACCTGGCCACCCCCCGTCAAGGCAAATGACCGAGAGCTCGCACATCCCGATCCGTGAGATCCTGGTGCGCGCATTGCAGCCGCCAGTGCGCGAGCGGGCCTTCTGGGCGGTGCAGGCGATGGTCGTCTTCTGGGCGATCATCCACCTCGAGGTCGACCTGCACAACTCACTGCAGACGAGCGTCCTGCCCCACGGCGTGCCCATCGATCTCTTGCTCATCCCCGTGGGCTACGCCGCTTTGCGCTACGGACTCTCGGGCTCGGCCGCGACGACGCTCTGGGCGATCATCCTCTGGTCGCCGGACCTGCTGCTGCCCCACGACGAGGGTCACTTCGCCCAGGACCTCGTTCAGCTGACGGTGGTCTTCGTGGTGGCGCTCTTCGTGGGTCTCGAGATCGAGCGGGCGCACATCGAGCGCACGAGGGCCGAGGCCGCCGAGGTGGAGCGCCGGGCCGCCGAGCTTCACTATCACCGCCTCTTTGACGCCAACACCTCGCCCATCGTCCTCATCGACGACATCGGCGTGGTCCAAGAGGCCAATCCGGCGGCTCTGCGCCTGTGGCCGCGTGCCACAGGTCGAGTGGTCAGCGATCTTCTCGCCGTGTCCGACGCCGAACTCGTCGAGGGGCGCAGCGCTCAATTGACGGTGCGCGCCGGCCAGGGCGAGGAGCGCACCTTCCGTCTCGCCGTGTCGAACCTGGAGCCGGGCGCCGGCGGAGAGATGCGTCAGATCGTCCTCGAAGACGTGACCGAGGAGTACCGCTCCGAGCGCGAAGCGCGCCAGTGGGCGATCGAGGTCCTCCAGGCCCAAGAGAACGAGCGGCGCCGCATCGCCCGCGAGATCCACGACGACCCCCTGCAGCGCCTGCTCCAACTGGCGCGCCGACTCGAGACCCTCGGGTCCTTCGCCGATGCCGGGGCAAACAGCGAGCAGTTCAGCGCGGTTCGCGACGAGCTGCTCAACGTGGTCGGCCACCTGCGCGAGGTCACCCGGGGGCTACACCCGGCCGGGCTCGACCAGTACGGCCTCGTCGCCGCCGTACGCGGTCTCCTCGTCGACCTCGAGGTCGACGAGGGCCTCTTCACCGATCTGGCCGTCTCCGGCGAAGTCGCCGACGGTTCTCCCGAAGCCGAGGTCGGACTATTTCGCATCATCCAAGAGGCGGTGCGCAACGTGATCCGCCACGCCGCAGCGTCTCGCATCGACGTGGCGATTCACTACGAGGACGGAACCGCTCGGGTCACCATCGTCGACGACGGCTCCGGCTTCGACCTCGATCGCGACTCCTTGATCGCCGGCAGCCACCTGGGGATACTCGGCATGCGCGAGCGCGCGAACCTCCTCGACGGACACTGCGAGGTCTACTCCTCGATCGGCGTCGGCACCACGGTCGAGGCGACCGTTCCCCTTCATCGCGCCGCGGTCGACGCCCTACGTCGCGGCGGATGACCTCGGGCGAGCCGAGGTGTCCCCACGGGCGCCTGATCATCAGAAGTAGCCTCGCGAACCCGCACGAGGGCACGCCGGACGGCGCTTTGTTTCAGCTCTTGTCGCGGCGGCGAAGCTCGTCTTCCACCGCCGCGGGGTCCAGGCCCCGGCTGCGCAGCACGAGCAACGTGTGGAACCAGAGGTCGGCCGCCTCTTCGATCACGCGCTCGTCGCTCTCGGCCAAGGCCGCCACGGCGAGCTCGGCGGCCTCTTCGCCCACCTTGCGCGCGGCCTGAGCCGGACTCTGGCGTAGCGTAGCGACCACGTAAGAGTCAGGCGAGTTCGCGCGGTCTCGCTGGAGGATACGTCGCCACAGCCACGGCGTAAAGCACGACGTGGAGCCGTCGTGGCACGTGGGGCCGGTCGCCTGGGCCCGCACGAGCACCGCGTCCTCGTCGCAGTCGAGGATCACCTCGACGACGCGCAGCTCGTTGCCCGACGTCTCGCCCTTTCGCCACAGCGACTGGCGCGATCGGGAAAAGAAGTGCACGAGCCCGCTCGAACGCGTCAGCGCCAGCGCCTCGTCGTCCATCCAGCCGAGCATCAGCACTCGGCCGGTGGCGTCGTCTTGGACGATCGCCGCCTTCAGGTCAGCCATGGTGTCTCCTTAGGGGTCGCAGGGCCACACCCAGTCCTTGGATCTCCGCGCGCAGGCCGGCGAGGCCGCTCGGATTCTCGTGCACGATCGAAGCGACGAGCGCCGCGTCGGTGACCCGCAACGCCTCGGCGACGTGGCGAGCGTTGCCCGCCCCGCCCGAGGCGATCACCGGCACGTGCACCGCAGCGCGCACGGCGGTGGTCAGTTCCAGGTCGAATCCCTCGCGGTGCCCGTCGTGGCTGATCGAGGTGAGCAGAATCTCACCGGCACCGCGCGATGCGGCCTCGACGGCCCACGGCACGGTCGCCACGGAGGTCGCCACCCGGCCGCCGTGGGTGTGGACGACGCCGTCGCCCGCGTCGATGGCCACGACCACCGCCTGGGCGCCGAAGCGATCCGCGATGCGCGTGATGAGACTGGGGTCGGCGAGCGCGGCCGAGTTGATCGACACGCGATCCGCGCCCGCCTCGATGATGCGCGAGGCGTCCTCGAGGTTGCGCACGCCGCCGCCGACCGTGAAGGGGATGTCCAGAACGTCGGCGACGCGCGTCACCACGTCGAGCATGGTGGCGGCCTCGTCCACCGTCGCAGCGATGTCGAGGAACACCAACTCGTCGGCGCCACCCTCGCCGTAGAAGGTCGCGAGTTCCACGGGATCGCCCACGTCGCGCAGGCCGACGAAGCTCACCCCCTTGACCACCCGGCCGCGGGCCACGTCGAGGCAGGGGATCAGGCGCGGGAGAGGCATGACGCGAGGAAGTCGAGGCCGGCGGGGCCGCTCTTTTCAGGGTGGAACTGCACGCCGAGGAACGAGCCGTTTTCGGCCGCGGCGGTGACGCCGTCCGCGCGGGCCGTGGCGAAGGGCGTGTTCGCGGCGTAGGAGTGGGCAAAGTAGTACGCCTCGCCCCAGGGTTCGACGATCGCCCAACCCAGGCGTGGCACCCGACCCTCGCGCAGGCGCGTGACGTCGCCCGCCAGCAGGCCCAGCCCGGCGACACCACCATCTTCCTCGCTGGACTCCAGCGCCAGCTGCAGACCCAGGCAGATGCCCAGGACCGGTCCACTGTCGCCCACGCGCTCGACCAGCGCATTCGCCGCACCGGTCTCGCGCAGGTGCTTCATGGCGCTGCGCGCCGAGCCGACGCCGGGCAAGACGACGTAGTCCGCCTCGCGCACGGCGATCGGATCGCTCGTCACGACGCTCGTGTGCCCGAGGTGGGCGAGCGCCGCGCGCACCGAGTGGGTGTTGCCCGCGCCGTAGTCCACGACCACGACGCCACTCACAGCGAGCCCTTCGTCGAGCGCACCAGGTTCCCGCTTGGGGCGATCGCCACCGCGAGCGCCCGACCCACCGCCTTGAACGCCGCCTCGGCGACGTGGTGGGCGTTGCGCCCGCTCGCCGTCACGTGCAGGGTGATGCGCGCGGTCTGAGCCAGGGACTCGAACGCGTGCGTCGCCATGCCCGGGTCGGGATCGATCGCGATCTCGGCCACCGCGCGGCCTGACAGGTCAACCACCGCGTGGGCGATCGCCTCGTCCATCGGCACGCGCGCCTCGCCATAGCGCGCGAGTCCGCGTCGGTCCCCGAGGGCCCGATCAAGCGCTTCGCCAAAGGCGCGCATCATGTCCTCGACCGTGTGATGGTCCCCCGTCTCCAGGTCGCCGACTCCTTCGAGACGCAGGTCCATGCCGCCGTGGAAGGCCAGCTGGGAGAGCATGTGGTCATAGAATCCCTCGCCGGTAGAAACGAAGACCCGTCCCTCGCCGCGCGGGCGCAGGCGGACCGTGAGGATCGTCTCAGCCGTGGCGCGCCGATGGCGCACCAGCTCCGAGGCCGTGGTGCCGCCGGCCAGTTCGGCGCGCAGCGCGTCGAGCAGGATGTCGTCGTCGACCTCGTCGCGCACGCTCACTCGCCAGCCCCCCACGAAGGCGCGCGTCACCACCCCGTAAGGCAAGAGCCGCTCGACCAACTCGACGGGATTGTCCATCGGCACATAGAGGAAGTTGGTGAATGAGGGCAGCGGAACCAGTCCGAGACCGACGAGCTCGCGCGCCAGGCGCTCGCGCTCGGCGACCTGGCCCGAGACGTCGGGCGGCGTGGCGAGGGCGGCGAGCGCCAGGGCCGCCGAGAGGGTCGAGACCGACAGCGGCGCCTGACGCGAGGCGATCACGTCGATCGTCTCGGGCGAGGCCAGGGCGTAGCCGACGCGCGCGCCGGCCAGCCCGAAGGCCTTGGAGAACGTGCGCAAGATGATCGCTCCGTCCTCGATGCGGGCCAGCGCGTCGACGCCGGCGTAGTCGGCGTAGGCCTCGTCGATGACGAGCTGGCCCGCAACGTCAGGTACGTCGGGCAGTTCGCCCGTCGGATTGTTGGGGCGACAGACGAAGACGAGGTCGGCGCTGTGTGGATCTTCCACCATCGTCGCGCCCGCCATAATCGCCGCGTAGCGGTACATCGAGTACGAGCGCGCGGGCACCGTCGCGACGGTGCCGCCCTCGGCGAAGACGCGCGCGAGCAGCACGATGAACTCGTCGCTGCCCGCACCCAGGGCGACCTGGGCGACGTCGAGGCCGTGATACGCCGCGATTCCCCGACGCAGGGGCTCGTGGCGGCTGCGGTCGTACTCGTTGACGTCGGCGAGGGCGCGCGCGAGCGCGGCCGGGCGCGCGCTCGCCGGCGGCGCGGCCGGAACGTTGCCGTCGAAGCGGATCATGTCGCTGGCTCGCCGACCGACGCGGGCGGCCAACTCCTCGTTCGAGGCCGGCCAGGTGTAGCTCTCCAGGGGCTGGGGCCGCGTCATCGCCGCGCCGTCGCCTTGTGGTTCGGCATCCCCTCGAGGTCGGCGAGCGCCTCGATTGTCGGCGCGAGCCGCTCGAGACCCTCCTTGGTCACCCGCTGGACGGTCACCGTCTTCATGAAGTCCTCCAGGCCCAGTCCGCCCGTCGAACGGGCCCAGCCACCGGTGGGCAGCACGTGGTTGCCGCCGGTGGCGTAGTCGCCGGCGGGCACCGGCGAGTACGGCCCGACGAAAACGGCGCCCGCGTTGCGAATGCGCGAGGCCAGGGACTCAGAGCGCTCACCCAGCAGAGCGACGTGCTCAGCCGCGTAGCCCTCAATCTCGGCGAGGGCGGCCTCGAGGTCATCGCCCACGCGCACGACGAACGCCCGCGAGTCGGGGCCGTGCTCCATCTGGGCCGCGACCTCCTGGTCGATCAGCTCCTGGCTGACGCCACGGTCGGCGACGACGACGACCTCGCTGGGACCGGCGGGCAGGTCGATGGCGACGTCGCGACTGACGAGCAGCTTGGCCGTGTTCACGGCTCCCCCGCCCGGCCCGAAGATCTTGTCAACCGGCGCAATCGACGCGGTCCCGTAGGCCATCGCCGCGATCGCCTGAGCTCCGCCCACCGCCCAGACCTCGTCGATGCCGAGCAGGGCCGCGGCGGCCGCGACCGCCGGCGCGCCGGCGGGCGGTGTGCACACGACGATGCGCTCGACCCCGGCGACCTGGGCGGGCACGCCGCTCATGATGAGAGACGACACGAGCCCGCGCGGCACGTAAAGACCCACCGAGCGAAGGGGCGACCAGCGGCGCTCGAGGGTCACGCCCGGCGAGACTTCGAGAACGATGTCGCGAGGGCGCTGGGCCGCGTGCCAGGTGCGCACCGACTCTGCAGCGGCGAGCACGGCCGCGGTGGGGATGTCGCCGTAGGCGACGGCCCGCTCAGGTACGGTCGCGGTCGTCGCGTCGAGGCGCCTCGACCACTCGGCGAGGGCCTCGTCACCGCGCGCGCGCACGTCGGCGACGATGTCCTCGACACTGAAGCTGCCGTCGGTGGGCACCGGGCGACTCATGGGACCATCCTCTCAACAGGCAGGGTCAGGATCGAGCTCGCGCCGAGGGATTCGAGCGCCGGCAGCAGGTTCCAGATCTCGACGGCCGGGACGAGGGCGTGCACCGCCACGACTCCCGACGTCGCAAGGTCCATGATCGTCGGCGACCCCTTGGTCGGCAACAGTGCGGTCACCTCCTCGAGTCGCGACTTGTCGACGTTGAAGAGCAGGTAGCGGCTGGCCCGCGCATTGATCACGCTCGAGAGCACCATCGTCAGGCGGTCCCTCGCCTCGAGGTCGACGTCGCCGACGCGTCCCACCAGCACCGCCTCGGACTCGAACAATGTGCCCAGTGGCCGCAGCCCGTTGGTGCGCAGGGTGGATCCCGTTGACACCAGGTCGATGATCGCGTCAGCGAGTCCCAGACGCGGCGAGATCTCAACTGCGCCGCCGACTTTGACGAGCTCGGCCTCGATGCCGAGATCGGCCAGCGCGCGCGCCGCGGTGCGCGGGTGCGAGGTCGCGATTCGCCGACCGGCCAGGTCGCCCAGAGACGTCGCCGCGTCCTCGCGCGGGACGGCCGCCTGTAGCGAACACGAGCCGTACCCCAAGCGCAAGAGCACCTCCACGTCGCGGTCGCGCTCGTAGATCAGGTCGAGTCCGGTGATACCGCAGTCGACGACGCCGTCTTGGACGTACTCGGGCACGTCGTCGGCGCGCACGAATAACAGGTCGATGTCCGCGTTGCGACAGTGCGCCTGGAGGACGCGCTCGCCCGGCTCCTGAGGGTCGACCCCGCTGGCCTCGAGCAGCGCCCAGGAGGGCTCGCGCAGACGGCCCTTCGAGGGCAGGGCCAGCGAGAGACGCCGCGTCACGAGCGGACCCGAGGCAGGACGCGTGCGTAGCCGCCTTCACCGTGGTGCAGCCAGTGCGCCACACGCGTCACCGTGGCGGTGGAGGCCCCGGTGCGCCGGGAGATCTCCTGATAGGCCACGCCCTGGTTGACGAGGCGAGCGACCTGGAGGCGCTGGCCCATCGCGTCTATCTCGTTGGTCGTGCACAGGTCGCGCAAGAACGCGGCCACGGCCTCGGGACTGCGCAGGCGAGTGAACGCTTCGACGAGCTCGTCGAAGCGGTCCACCGTAGCAACGTGCGCGTCGGCTGGTAATACTTTGCCACTTGTCATGTCATCATGCTAATATGCTACAACGCTGATATGCAACTCATCCCCGCCATCGACCTTCTCGACAACGACGTCGTGCGCCTCGAGCGCGGCGACTACGACCGCGTTCTCTTTCGTCAGCCGATCGAAGAGTTCGTCCACCGCGTGGTGGCGACCAGGCCGTCACTGATCCACGTGGTGGATCTGCAAGGGGCCCGCGACGGTGCCGTGCGCCTCGACGTGGTGTCGCGCTGTGTCGAGGCCGCACGCGAGACGCCGCTGCAGATATCGGGTGGCATCCGCTCACTCGAGAGTGCCGCCGCGGTTCTCGACGCCGGCGCGGCGCGCATCATCGTTGGCACGTCGCTCTGGCAGGACGACTCGTCGCTCGCCGCCTACGTCGACGCCCTCGGCGACCAGCTGGTCGTCGCGCTCGACGTGCGCGACGGACGCCTCGCGGTACGCGGCTGGCTCGCCGAGTCACCGATCGGTCTCGACGACGCGCTAGCGCGCTGCTGCGCGACCGGCGTCGCACGACTGCACGTGACCGCTATCGAACGAGACGGGACCATGTCCGGTCCCGACCTCGCCCTCTACGAGCAAGTTTGCGCGAGCGGCATCCCGGTCGTCGCCGCCGGAGGGGTGCGCGATTCCGACCTCGACTCCCTCGAAGCGATCGGCTGCGAGGCCGCGGTGATGGGAGTGGGATATCTCGCGCGCCTGGGACTGGACGACCTGATCTAACGCACTCGAACACTGCCCGTTCGTGGTGTTTCCCCTGGTGCTTGTGACCTTTGGCACTAGTGGATTTTCCCGTAGATCGGCGACACTGGACCTATCAGATGCGAAAGGACCAGCAATGCGACGCAAGACCCTGGACCTACTCCTTACGTGGGTAGGCGCGGTTATTACCGTGGGGTTGATCGGAGCGAGCGGTCTGCTGATGTGGGGCTACACGTTTGCAAATTCGCAGGTGCGTAATCAGTTGGCTGCTCAGAAGATCTACTTCCCGGCGAAGGGCTCTCCCGAGTTACAGAACCCGCTCATCAAGCCGTATCTCACCCCGTACGCCGGAGAGCAGCTGTTGACCGGGCGCCAGGCCGAGGTGTGGGCGGACCACTACATCGCCGTGCACCTCCAGGAGATCGGTGGCGGCAAGACCTACGCCGAGCTGAGCGCGATGGCCCTCAAGGACCCGACCAACCAGACGCTGGCCAAGCAGGTCCAGGCGATGTTCCAGGGTGAGACCCTGCGCAGCATGCTCCTGACCGCCTACGCCTTTGGCACCTTCGCCGTCATCGCCCAGTGGTCAGTCGGCGCCGCGCTGTTTCTCGCGGTCGTGATGCTGATCCTCACCCTGATTGGGGTGCGCCAATATCGCCGCAGGGATCCCGACGAGGAGATCATCTAGCGACGTCAACAACCAGGCCCCTCCGGCTACAGGCCCCTCCGCTTTTAGAGTCGGAGGGGCCTGGTTGTTTCTGCACACTCACTACGGTGAGGGGATGGACGACACCGGCGTCGAGATACGCCCGAGCCACCACGCGTCGGTCGGCGCCTTCAACGTGCGCCGCGCGCTTCCCCAGCAAGGTCGGCGCACCGTAGGGCCGTGGTGCTTCGCCGATCACATGGGGCCCGCGGACGTGACCGAGGAACACGGACTCGACATCGGACCCCATCCGCACACCGGACTGCACACGGTGACCTGGCTCATCGACGGCGAGGCGCTGCATCGCGACAGCCTCGGTTCAGAGCAGGTGATCACCCCGGGGCAACTCAACCTGATGACGGCGGGCCACGGCGTCAGCCACGCCGAAGAAGCGACGGGGCGCTTCTCGGGACAACTCGAGGGCATCCAACTCTGGCTGGCCCAGCCCGGGGCGACGCGAGACGGCAGCGCGGCCTTTGCCCACGTCGCCGACCCTCCCCGCGTCGAGGTCGGCCAGGGCCTAGCGACGGTCTTTCTCGGTTCCCTCGCCGGCGTGACGAGCCCCGCTCGCGTCGAGGTCGACCTGGTGGGCGCCGAGTTCGACCTGCGCGGCGCGGCGCGCGTCGCCCTGCGCCCCGACTTCGAACACGCTCTCATCGTCCTCGAGGGCGCAGTCGAAGTCCGCGGCACGACGCTCACGCCGGGCAATCTCGGCGTCCTGCCCGCACTCGACGAGCTCGAGATCAGTTCGCGTGAGAGAACCCGCGCGATCTTGATCGGCGGCGTGCCCCTCGGCGAAACACTCTTCATGTGGTGGAACTTCGTCGCGCGCAGCCGCGACGAAGTCACCGCGATGCGCGAGAGCTGGCAGCGTGGCGACGACCGCTTCGGACGCGTCGCCAGTGCTCTCGCTCGCATCGACGCACCCGCTCCCTACTGGTCGTAGTTGGCACCGTCGCGCCTAACCTTGGGCAGTCGCTACAGGAGGTCCGCCATACTCTCCGCTCTGCCCGAGAGCCTCTCTCAGACCTGGCCGCCCTTCGTCCTCGTCGTAGGTCTGCTCCTCATCGGCGTGGCCGCGGCCGACGACGGACTCTTCGAGGCGCTGGGCTCGCGCATCGCGCGCGCACCCGGCTCACAGCTGGGCGTCTTCAGCATGATGATGGGACTCGTCGCGGCGGTCACGGTCGTACTCAACCTCGACACGTCAGTGGTCTTTCTCACCCCGATCTTGCTGCACGTCGCGCGCCGGCGCGGCATGAACGAGATCGCCTATCTCTACGGCGCAGTCTTCATGGCGAACGCCGCCTCGCTGCTGCTGCCGGGCTCGAACCTGACCAACCTGCTGGTGCTCGCCGCGCGCCACGCGCGCGGGACCTCATTCGCCGCCACGATGTTCGCTCCATGGGTGGCGGCCGTGCTCGTCACCTGGGGAGTTCTCGCCTGGTGGCGGCGGGCCGACTGGAGTCACGGCGCGTCGAGCGACGAGCCGGTGACGCCCCTGCGCCTCGGCGTGGGCGCCCTCGGCGTCGCGGCGGCGGTCGCCCTGATGCTCGCCGTCACCAACCCGGCGCCGGCGGTCGCGATCGTGGGCGTCCTCGCGAGCGGGTCGCACGTCGTGCGCCGGCGGTTCTCCGTGCGCCAGGCCCTCGACGCCCTCAGCCCACTCACGATCGGTGGACTGTTCGTCGTCGCACTCGTCCTGGGGACGATCGCGCGAACGTGGTCGGGTCCGGCGCGACTCCTCGGCGCGGTCGGCCCGTGGGGCGCAGCCGGTCTCGGAGCGGCGCTGTCCAACGTCGTGAACAACCTGCCGGCCGCGGTCATCCTCTCAGCGCGCGCGCCCGCGCACCCCTATTCGCTCCTGCTGGGACTCAACATCGGGCCGAACCTCAGCGTGGTCGGTGCGCTCTCAGCGGTGCTGTGGCTGCGCATCGCTCGTCGCGAAGAGGCCGACCCCTCGGTGGCCACCTACTCGCGAGTCGGCGTGATCCTCGTTCCCCTGACTCTGGCGGGTGCGCTCGGCGCACTCGCTCTCGTCACGCCGGGCGCCTTCTAGGTCCAAGCGATGTGCGACCGGTATCGTGGTGGGACATCAACTGCTCCGACGAGCTAGAGGACGGCGTATGGACACCACCTGGTATCGCGACATCAACCACTTCGCGGTCCACACGGCCTGGCTGCACCCGTTGATGAAGCTCGCGGCCCTCGACGGGGTCGGTCTCTTCGGCGTGCTCGTGATCCTCGCCTGGTGGTTCGCTCGTTCGTCGCGTCAAGCCCCGCGCGCGGTCGCCGCGGCGGTGTGGTGCGCCGCGGCGACGCTGCTCGCGGTGTGGGTGAACCAGCTCATCGTGAAAGCCGTCGCCCGTCCCCGTCCCTTCCTCTCGGTGACCAACGCCGAGGTCCTCGTGCATCGCTCCAACGACTACTCCTTCCCCTCGGACCACGCCGTGGCGGCCGGCGCGGCCACGATGGGCCTGTGGATCGTCGCGCACTACGGGCCGGCGATCGTGCGACGCCTGGCGATTCTCGCCACGATTCTCGCCGTGCTGGTGGCTTTCGCGCGCGTCTACGTCGGCGTGCACTACCCCGGTGACGTCGGAGCCGGCCTCGTCGTCGGCGCGGCCGTCGCCGCACTGGGCTGGCTGCTCATGCATAACTGGCTGAGCAACATCGCGAGTTCCCTGGCCCAACACCGCGCCCTACGACCACTCATCATGGCGGAACCGCGCTAGACGACGCGCGGCGTTCCTAGACTGATCTCGAGACCGAGGAGATCCATGGCCACAACGAGCGACTCACCGAGTGAGGCCCCGCCCCAGCACTCGCGCGGGCCCGGCGCGGCTCTCATCGTGGTGCTGGTCCTCGCGGTCCTAGCCAGCGGGTCCTTCGCCGCCTACGCGCTGAATCACCGCTCGCCGGCGACGACGAACCTGATACGCGTTACCGGGATCCCTTCGAACATCTCAACCGCGACTGCGAACTTGATGGCCCTCTCACCGGTGCCGGCGCGACCAGCACCGAACTTCACCCTGACCGACCAGAATGGCCACACGCTGTCGCTGTCGAGCTTCAGGGGCCGCGCGGTCATCCTCGAGTTCATGGACCCCCACTGCGTCGACATCTGCCCCCTCGTGGCCCAGGAGTACGTCGACGCCTACCACGACCTGGGCGCGGCGGCGAGCAAGGTCGTCTTCGTGGCGATCAACGTCAACCAGTACTTCGCGAGCGTGGCCAATATGATGACCTTCTCCACGGAGCATTCGCTGACCACGATCCCCTCGTGGCACTTCTTCACGGGCACCAGCGCCGCCCTGCACGCCGCCTGGCACGACTACAACATCGAAGTCATCGCCAAGAACCCACGCTCGGACATCATCCACACCTCGGCGCTCTACATCATCGACGCCAAGGGCCGTGAACGCTTCCTCGCCGCGCCGGTCGTCGATCACCGCGCTAGCGGCGCGGCGTTCCTGCCGACGAACACCCTGACCGCCTGGGGCCGAGGCATCGCCACACTGGCGCGCGACGTCCTCAACTAGGTACCGACGGTCTCCCTCGGCGAAGTGCGCCTGCGGCTGCTCTCGAGGGCAGCGAACCGCCACGGCGACGCACTTTGTAGAGTCCACTTGTGATCTCGGTCCGTCGTGTCCACCCCGCGGAGTACGTCGAGGCGGGTGAGATCACGGCTTCCGCGTGGTCGCCGAGGGAACCGATCGAGACGGCTGAGTGGATCGGGTTTCACGACCGAGCCGCCGACGTCGCCGGTCGAGACGCCGTTGCGCCCGTCTTCGTCGCGGTGATAGAGGGCAAGATCGTGGGCTCGGTGACACTCGAATTGGAGTCGCGAGTCGCCGATCAGGCGAACCCCGCGCCGTTGGGATCCGATGAGGCGCACGTACGTCTCTTGGCGGTGGCCCCCGAGGCCCGGCGTCGCGGCGTGGCCACGGCTCTGATGGCGCACTGTGTGGCGACCGCCCG
>JAJXTB010000042.1 GCA_021784205.1 Actinomycetes bacterium | reverse complement strand
CAATCCCACGTGATCGCCGATCTCACGGATCGTCGGGGGAAAGTTCCGCTCGCGCTGGCAAGCGACGATGAACTCGAGGATCTGACGGCGCATGGGGGTGAGGACCTCGGCCATGGCACTCCTTTCACGAACGAACAACTGTTCGTAGCGTAGTGACTGGCGCGTAAGAAATCAAACACCTGTTCGTAGTGAGTCCTGCCGAACCTCCAGCCGACGAGGACTTGGATGACCCAATATCCATTGGTTCATACTGCTACTGTGCTGCGATGGCCAAGGTGGCCTATCAAATCCGCTGAGGTGGTTCGTTGGTGTCAGTTCTGTGACACCATCGAGCGCCTGGGGGAGTCATTAACACAGTTGAGGAGGACGAGTTGATTAAGCCTCGTTTGAACAAGACGGTGGCGGCGGTTGCGACCAGTGCCCTGCTGTTGATGGCGGTGCCGGCTGTCGGCATCGCGTCAACCTCGGGGGCGGCAGCGAAGCCGACCTACACCATCGGATATCAGGGACCACTCTCGGGTGGTAACCAGCAGCTCGGATTGAACATGGTGTTCGCGGTCCAGTTGGCGATCAACCAGGCGAACGCGTCGGGCAAGCTTCCCTTCAAATTGAAGCTGGCGACGTTCGACGACCAGGGCGACCCGACAATTGCCCCGACCCAGGCGCAGGCCGCTATCGCGAACAAGAACCTGGTCGCCGTGGTGGGACCGGCGTTCTCCGGTGCGACGGCTGCCTCTGAGCCCTTCTACAACAAGGCGCACTTGGCGACGGTGAGCCCGTCGGCGACGAACCCGAAGTTGGCGACCAACCACTGGAACAACTTCTTCCGCGTGGTGGCCGACGACAACGTTCAGGGTCCGGCCGACGCTAACTACGTTGTCCAGAAGCTGAAGAAGAACAAGATTTACGTGGTCAACGACGGTACGGCCTACGGCTCGGGCGTTGCCCAGGCGTTCGCCGCGACGGCGACCAAGGATGGCGCGACGGTTACCCCCGCGACGGTTCCTGGCACCTCGCAGTGCCAGAACGGCACCGCGTCGTCGACCGAGTACACCTCGGCAGCGGCGCAGGTGGTCTCGAGTGGCGCGACCGCGATGTTCTACGGCGGTTACTACTGTGACCTCGGCCTGTTCCTCGGTCAGTTGCAGGCGGCGGGCTACACCGGCATCGTGATGTCCGACGATGGTGCGCTGTCGCCGGCGTTGATCCAGAACACGACGCCCGCGTCGGCCGCCAATGGCGTTTACCTGACGTGCGCGTGCTCGAGCTCCTCGAACGCCACGTTCAACCGTGAATACCAGGCCCTCGCGCACTTCAGTGCGGCTAACGCGACCTACGCGCCCGAGTCCTACGACGCGACCAACGCCATCATCACGGCGATGAAGAAGCTGAAGAAGATCACCCGAGCCGGCATTGTTACCGCGCTGCACCACTTGGTGATGAAGGGCATGACCAAGGTCATCCGCTTCCAGCCCAATGGCAACATCGCTGGCTCGGCCATCTACGTGAACCAGGTCAAGAACGGAAAGATCGTTCAACTCGGTCTCGAGTAGTCACTGACTGACGTTGCGAGGAAGGGCCGGGGGTTTTCCCCGGCCCTTCCGTTTTGATTACACTTTCGACGGACCATTCAAGGGGGCACAGTTGGGAGCATTCGGTCACTACCTCACGGGGCACTTCGCCACGCTGCGTCTTGAGTTTTGGGCGCTGTTCGTCGGCGGCCTCGCTAACGGTGTCCTCTATGGAATGGTGGCGGTCGGCTACACGCTCGTGTACGGCGTCCTGCGCCTCATCAACTTCGCCCACTCGGAGATCTTCATGTCGGGCGGTTTCGCCGGCTACTTCGTGATGAAGGCGTTAGTCGGGACGGCTGTTCCTTCGGGCTTCGCGTCGGTGGGCCTCATTGTGGTCGGCATTCTGGTCGGCGGTGTCGTCGGGGCCGTCATGGCGACGCTCGTCGAACGGGTCGCCTATCGACCCTTGCGCCGGCGCCGAGCACCGGCGCTCGCGTATTTGATCAGTGCCATTGGCGCGTCCTACTTCTTGTACAACATGGCGGGCAAGGAGTTTGGCCGCGTGCCGATCTCGATGCCTCAGCCCTACATCAACCACCCGATTTTCCACATCTTCGGGGCGCCGGTTCAGATGTATTACGTCATCATCCTTCTCGCGGGCGCGGTGATGTTCCTCACCCTCGACCGCGTGGTCGCCAAGACGAAACTCGGTCGCAGTATCCGGGCCGTCGCTCAGGACGCCGAGACGGCGTCGCTCATGGGCGTGAACATCGACCGAACGATCGTGCTCACCTTCATCGTCGGTGGCGCACTCGGTGGCGCGGCTGGATTCCTCTTCGGCATGGGCACGGGTGTCTCGAACACGATGGGATTCGTGCCGGCCCTGAAGGCGTTCACCGCTGCCGTGTTGGGTGGCATCGGTAACCTCCGCGGTGCCATGATCGGCGGCTTCCTGCTAGGTATCGTCGAGAGTCTCTCGGTGGTCTTCGTGCAAGCGGCCTACATGGACGTCGTGGCGTTCGGCATCCTCGTCGCAGTGCTGTTGTTCCGCCCGACGGGAATACTCGGTGAGCGTCTGGGGCGGGCGGCATGAAGCGCATCTTCGCGTCTGCTCACGTGAAGCGCCTCTTCTCAGCGCTCGCGGCGTTGGCGATCTTGGAGTTGATGACCGGGCCTCCCGGCAGCGCCCTCACGCCGACCGCCGGATTCACGGGCTCCTTCGGCGAGGCGTCGTCATTCTTTGGGATCTTTCGCACCCAGCGGTGGGTCGTGTTCCTGTTCCTGGCGCTCGTCATGTACGCCATATGGTCGGCGTGGCTGATGTGGGGGACGCAGGTCCGCGCCGCGACCGCGAAGGCCGTCAGCGTCCCACGCGCCGCCTCGCGAACGCGTCCGGTTCGCTGGGGGATGGCCGTCGTGGTGCTCGCGGTGGCCCTCTTGCTCCCGCACTTGATCACGGACCCCTTCTGGCAAGCCGCCATGGTCGAGCAGATCGCGGTCTACGTGCTGCTCGCACTCGGCCTCAATGTGGTCGTGGGATTCGCAGGACTGCTGGACCTCGGGTTCGTCGCCTTCTACGCCATCGGCGCGTACACGACGGCGTGGGTCACGGGGGCACTGCCCACCGCGGCGCCATTCGGCATCCACTTCAACAACTTCTACGCGATCCCGATCGCCATTGCGCTCGCGATGGGATCTGGCATCATCCTGGGTGCGCCGACGCTGCGGTTGCGCGGTGACTACCTGGCCATCGTGACCCTGGGTTTCGGTGAGATCATCACGATCTTCGCCAACAATCTCTACGGGATCACGGGCGGTTCGCAGGGTACCAACACGATTCCGCACTTCTCGCTGCACGTCGGGCCGATCAAGTATCTCTGGGGCCTGACGCCGGTGCCGTACTACTACCTGACCATCGTCTTCGTGATCTTGTTCATCGCCGGATTCAAGTTGCTCGAACACTCGCGAGTCGGGCGCGCCTGGACGGCGATTCGTGAAGACGAGGTTGCGGCCGAATCGGTGGGCATCAACCCGCTTAAGTACAAGGTCATGGCCTTCGCCATCGGCGCATCGACCGCGGGCTTCGCCGGCGTCGTGACGGCCAGTCAGTCGAACACGATCTTCCCGTCGAGCTTCACGCTGCAGTTCTCGATCAACATCCTCGTGCTGGTGATCTTCGGCGGCATGGGTTCGATCACGGGCGTCGTGCTCGGCGCGATCGTGATCCAGACCGGTTCGATGTACCTGCTGCACACGCCGCCGGCCGGGTACCAGCCCCAGGACCTCTACATCTACCTGGGGGCACTGCTCGTGGTGATGATGATCTTCCGCCCGGCGGGTCTCGTCCCGTCGCGCCGGCGTCACCGCGAGATCGGGCTCGCCGAAAAGGGCGAGGGCCATATGAACGAAGTACTGACGGGAGACACGCCGTGAGTGACAAGATCTTCGACGTCGACCACGTCACGCTGCGCTTCGGCGGCGTGGTGTCACTCAACGACGTGACCTTGCACCAGGAGCGGGGCGAGATCCTCGCGGTGATCGGGCCGAATGGCGCGGGCAAGACCTCGCTGTTCAACTCGCTCACTGGTGTCTATCAACCCCAGGAGGGGACGATCACCTTTCAGGGCAGTGACGCCAAGCCCATGAGTGTCATCGGCAAGAAGCCCCACCGCGTCAGCGCTGCGGGCGTCGCGCGTACGTTCCAGGCGTCGCGCATGTTCAGTGCGCTGACCGCGTTTGAGAACATCAAGATCGGCGCGGAGTCACACCGTGGCATCGGCGTGGCAGGCGCGATGCTCCGTGGCCCGAAGACCAGACGCGACGAGCGGACGTCGGATGCGCGGACCGTCGAACTGCTCGACTTCGTCGGATTGCGGGCCAAGGCCAACGTCATCTCGTCGTCACTCTCCTACGGCGATCGCCGCCGGCTGGAGATCGCTCGAGGCCTCGCGACGGGACCGCAGGTTCTGCTCCTCGACGAGCCAGCCGCCGGGACCAACCCGTCCGAGAAGCTTGAACTGACCACGCTGATCCGCAAGGTGCGCGACGAGATGGGCGTCTCGATCCTCTTAATCGAGCACGACATGAAACTCGTCATGTCACTCGCCGAGCGGCTCTACGTGCTCAACTTCGGCAGCGTCATCGCCCAGGGTACGCCGGAAGAGATTCGGGCCAACGAAAAGGTCATCGAGGCCTACCTCGGTTCGACCGCGACCGAGACGGGGGACCGATCGTGATGCTCGAAGTACGCGAGGCAGTCGTGCGCTACGGCGCGATCACCGCGCTGCACGGAATTTCCTTCGAAGTGAATCAGGGCGAGATCGTCACACTGCTGGGGGCCAACGGCGCGGGCAAGTCCACGACGCTTCGGATGCTGTCGGGCCTGCACGCACCCCAGAGCGGGCACATCATCTTCGAGGGCCAGGACGTCACCAAGACCAAGGCCCATATGTTTACGTCCCTCGGCATCGGTCACGTCCCCGAAGGTCGGCGAATCTTCCCGCAGATGACGGTGGAGGAGAACCTCGAGATCGGTGCCTTCCGTCGACGCGGTTCCTACAGTGAGGACCTCGAGCGGATGTACGAGACGTTCCCGATTCTCAAGGAGCGCCGCAAGCAGATCGGCGGCAACCTGTCTGGCGGCGAGCAGCAGATGCTCGCGATCGGGCGCGCCTTGATGGGACAGCCACGGCTGCTCCTGCTCGACGAGCCCTCGATGGGCCTCGCACCGATGATCGTTGACACGATCTTTCGAATCATCGGCGAGATTCGCGACAGCGGGACCACGGTCTTGTTGGTCGAGCAGAACGCGGCCCAGGCGCTGCGTCTCGCCGATCGCGGTTACGTGATGGAAAACGGTCGGATCGTCTTCGGCGACAGCGCCGCGAACCTGCTGACCGACGCGCGAGTCCGTGCGGTCTACCTCGGCGAGAACGTCGAGTCCTAGGCACCGCGCCGGTGCGCCGGCACCGGCGTTGCAGGCGAGCTGAAGGGTTCGACGCCGCGCGGGCTGCGCATCATCCGGGTTCCGGATTGAGCGACTGGTCACGGCATCTCGAGCGACGGGTGTCACTGTCCCTGCGGGAAGCGCATATAGTTACTTATCAACAAGTAACTAATCTCAAAGCGAAGGGGCTCGTCGATGGCATTGAAACACGCACACCCGGATCGCTATAAGTGGATCGCGCTCACGAATACCACGTTGGGGATCTTCATGGCCACGATCAACGGCTCGATCATCTTGATCTCCCTGCCGGCGATCTTCCGCGGCGTGGGTATCAACCCGCTGTCGGCGGGCAACGTGGGCTACCTGTTGTGGCTCTTGCAGGGATACCTGCTGGTCACCGCGGTGCTGGTGATCAGCCTGGGCAGGCTCGGCGACATCAAGGGCCGCGTACGCATCTACAACTTGGGCTTCGCGGTGTTCTCGGTCGCCTCGATCTTGCTCGCGCTCGACCCGTTCCGTCACGGAGCCGGCGCCCTGTGGCTTGTGCTGTGGCGGCTCGTGCAAGGGGTGGGCGGCGCCATGCTGTTCGCCAACTCCAGTGCCATCATCGTCGACGCCTTCCCGCCCGACCAGCGGGGATTCGCGATGGGCATCAACCAGGTGGCCGCTATCGGCGGCTCATTCGTCGGGCTGATCCTGGGCGGACTGCTCTCGATCGGCGACTGGCGGCTCGTGTTCTGGGTCTCGGTTCCCGTCGGCATCTTCGGCACGATCTGGGGGTACCTCAGCCTTCGTGACAACGGCGAGCGGGCGAACGCCACCATCGACTGGTGGGGCAACGCCACCTTCGCGATCGGCCTCACCTCGCTGCTGGCGGCGATCGTCTACGGCATCCAGCCCTACGGCACGAGCTCGATGGGCTGGACGTCGCCCCGGGTGCTCGCCGCCTTCGCCATCGGTCTGGTCTTCCTCGCGGCCTTCTTCGTGATCGAGATGCGCGTCGCCTCGCCGATGTTCAATCTTCGGCTCTTCAAGATTCGCGCGTTCTTCACGGGCAGCGTGGCGGGACTACTCGCCGCCATCGCCCGAGGCGGTCTGCAGTTCATGCTGATCATCTGGCTCCAGGGGATCTGGCTGCCGCTGCACGGCTACAGCTACGCCTCGACGCCACTCTGGGCCGGCATCTACCTACTGCCGCTCACCCTCGGCTTCCTCGTCGCCGGCCCGGTCTCGGGCTATCTCTCGGACCGCCACGGCGCGCGGATCCTCTCGACGACGGGCCTGCTGCTCTTCGCCTTCAGCTTCATCGGACTGTTGATGCTCCCGACGAACTTCCACTACCAGTACTTCGCGATCTTGGTCGCGCTGAACGGACTGGGCGGTGGCATGTTCTCGGCGCCAAACTCGACGGCGATCATGAACAGCGTGGCGGCCAACGAGCGCGGTGGTGCGGCGGGCATCCAGGCAGCGTTCATGAACTCCGGCATGGTGCTCTCCATCGGCGTGTTCTTCTCCTTGATGATCGTGGGTCTGACCAACACGCTGCCCGCGGCCATGTACAAGGGGCTCGCCGCGCACGGCGTGAGTGCGGCCCAGGCGCACGCCGTGGCCCAGCTGCCCGCGGTGGGCAGCCTGTTCTCCTCCTTCCTCGGCTTCAATCCCCTCAAGAGCCTGCTCGGCAGCCAAGCGGTGGCGCATGTCTCGAGCGCGCAGTGGGCGACCTTGACCGGTAAGCACTTCTTCCCCCAGCTCATCCTCGCCCCGTTCCACCACGGCTTGATCATCGTCTTCACGATGGCGGTGGCGATGGCCGTCATCGGCGCCGTCTTCTCGGCGCTTCGTGGCCGTCGCTACGTCCACCCGGAGCACTCGATGCACGAGCACGTGGAGGACGTGGCGCTGGCTGGCGGTGCCGTACCCGGTGAGGTGGCCCTCGAGAGCGACGTCGTCCGATGAAGACCCACGACGCGACTCGAGACGGCGTGACCGTTGCGGCGAGACTGAACCTCAGTATCGGGCGATTGATGCGCACGATCCGCCAGCACGCCGCGGCCGGTCTCACCCCGTCGCAACTCTCCGCGCTCGTTACGGTTGATGAGCGTGGTCCGCTCCGCATTAGCGCGCTGGCCACCCACGAGGCGCTGGCGGCGCCCGCGGCCACGAGGGTCGTGGCCACGCTCGAGGAGGCGGGTCTGGTCTCGCGCTCCGCGGACCCCGCGGACAAGCGAGCGTCGCTGATCGCCCTCACGACGGCGGGCAGCGAGACGTTGGCGGCACTGCGCAAGGAGCGCGCTACGGGACTTGGCGCACAGCTGGACGCGCTGAGTGACGCCGAGCGCCGCGTGCTCGAGCGGGCGCTACCCATCCTGGAGAAGCTCTCGCACGATTCGTCACAGTGACCATCGCCTCCGGCGACCATTGGGTCCCCGGAAAGGTGGAGTGATGATCATCGAAGAGCGGGAAATGGGGCAGTGCTGGCGTGACCTCGCCGATGTGCTGGCGGCCGGAATCGATCGGGTCGTGCTGTACGGGCCGCCGGGAACGGGCAAGACCTACGCCGCGTTGCACGCCGGCGTCGCGCGCGGTCCGGCGGAACGCCTGGTGTGCACCGAAGACCTGACCACCGGCGAGATCACCGGAACGTGGATGCCGGTCGGCGACGGCACGTGGCGCTGGCGCGAAGGACCGGCGATCCGTGCGTGGGCGGCCAACGGTGGTCGGGGAGGACGCCTCGTGGTGGACGAAGTTGACCGGGCCTCGGGGGACGCGTTGAGTACCCTGCTCGCCATGACCGATTCCCTTGAGTCGGCGCGGTGGCGTCATCCCGAGACGGGGGAGTGGACGAGGCCCGGCCCCGAGTTCTCGGTCGTCATGACGACCAACGTCGAGGAGTTCGACGACCTGCCATCGGCCCTGCGCGACCGCTTCGCAGTTCGCCTGCGCGTCGACCGACCGCACCCCGATGCGCTCGAATGCCTGAGCGAGGACCTTCGTGGGCCCGCGCTCGCGGGTTCGTTGGGCGACGAGTCGCGTCGGCTCTCGCTGCGCAGCTTCTACGCGTTTGACCGGCTTCGGCGCCACTGTGGCGCGTCGCGCGCGGCCGAGCTGGTGTTCGGTGACGCGCGGGCGAGCGCCGTCCTCGACGCGCTTCGGGTCGCGGCGCTGTCGTGAGCGACGTCGCGGTCTTTCCCGAGCTGATCACCGGTCGCGACGACGGGTTCCTCACGGGGCCGTGGCGCATCGAGCGTGGCTCGTCGTGGCGGGGCGATGCGAGCTGCGATCTCGGACAGCGGATTCTGCGGGTGCCGTGGGAGCGCGACGAGCGCGCCCGGGTGGTGCGGGCCCACGAACTCGTGCACGTGCGGGTGAGCCCGCACGACCACGAGTGGATGGACCAGGTGGGCGACATTCCCGCTCGGGCTCTCGAGTGCGCCGAGGAGATGCGCGTCAACACGATCCTGCTCCGACTCGGCTTTGACGTCAGCGAGTTGCGCGACGGGAGCGAGCGACTCGGTGGCGAGCGACTCGCTCGTAGCGGTAACTGGTTCGAGGCGGTGTGCTTCCTGCTGGCGGTGCTCGGGACCGGTTCTGAGCGCGACTTCGTAGCCGGCGTTCGTCGTGGCGATCCGACGTGGGCGACACCGCTACGGGCGGTGGGCGCTCGCGCCAAGGCGATGGTGCGCGGGGCGGGTGCCGGCGACCTCGGCGCGACGTCGAGTGGCGTCGATGGCGTGCCCCGGGGCTACGGCGGATTCACGATTCCCCTCGCCCGGCTGGTCACGTCGGTCAGTGACGCACGGCTCCCCACCGACCCCGAGGCGCTGCGACGGTTCAAGCATTCGCTCCAACCCGGTGCGCGTCGCCCCCCGAGTGGCCACTTCGCCGATCTCTACTTCGCCCAGACCACGCGGTCGGCGCGGGCGAGATCGGGCGGCGTCAGCCACCGTCGCCCTTCGGTGAGTGGGGTCGTCCTGGCATACCCCAGTCGGCTGCTCACCGACGAGCAGCGACGAGGATTCGCCGCGCGCTCGCGGCGCCACGGCGGCGTCGTGGTTATCGACCAGTCCGGCTCCATGGACCTCGACCGAGAGTCGCTGGCGGCGCTGGCGCGACGTGCTCCCGACTCGCTCGTCGTCGGCTACAGCCATCGCCCCGGTGACACCGGCTCGACTCCCAACGCCTGGGTCCTCGCGGACCGCGGCGGCGTGGTCGACCAGGTGCCGAGCGGCAACGTCGGCAATGGCGTCGACGGTCCAATTCTTCGCTGGGCGGTAGCGCAGCGCCGTGCCGGCGAGCCCATCGTCTGGGTCAGCGACGGACAGGTCACCGACTCAGCGGACCACCCCGACGCCGAACTGGCGCGCGTATGCGCACGCCTCGTGTTGAAGCATCGCATCGTGATGGTGCGGTCGCTCGACGAGGTGGCTGAGGCCCTCTTGATCCGGCGACGACGACGGCCGTGGAGTGACTTCGGCCGTGTTGGCCGTGCCACCAGGGAAGATGCAGGCGAGCGTCCGTTCGTGACGACGCGCTAATCGGGGTCTTGTAAAACGAACACCTGTTCGCTACGATACGAACAGGTGTTCGTCTACAAGGAGGCCGCGATGTCCGCAGTTGCGCTCACGGAATACGAAATTCGTCCCCCAGCCAGACCCCACCTGCATCTCGTCGAACAGTCCAGCGTTCCGTGGCGCTTCGGGGTGCACCTCGCGAGTCGCCGGCTCGCGCGGGCCCGTCGGCGTCGCCAGCGCCAGCGCGCGCTGCTTGGGCTCGCCGTGGCCCTTGGCCTGGTGGTGCTCGCGTGGCCGGGTCACGCCTTCGGAGGCACGACGGGCAGCGGGTTGCCCACCGATCTCGCCACGGGCGCGACCCTCGCGTCGGGCATGGTCTACGTCGTCCAGCCAGGTGACAGCGTCGCGTCGATTGCGCGCCTCGTCAACCCCGTGGACCCGGCGTACGCTCGTCGCAGGCTCATCGCGGAATTGCGATCGAGTGTGGTGATCCCCGGTGAGCACGTGCTTATACCATAATTTCTCGAAAATTGCGTGTATCGTGACGGGGATGCGATGCCCCTTCTGCTCGGCTGATGACGACCGCGTCGTCGATTCGCGCCTGGCCGAAGATGGCGTGGCGATTCGCCGCCGACGCGAATGCGCGGCCTGCGGACAGCGATATACGACCTTCGAGCGAATCGAGGAGGTGGGGCTCGTCGTGGTCAAGCGCTCGGGCGAGCGCGAACCGTTCGATCAGTCCAAGATCCTCATGGGGATCCGGGCGGCGTGCAAGAACCGGCCGGTCGACGAAAGTGTCATGATGCGTATCGCGTCCAGCGTTGAGGAGTCCATGCGCCTGTTGAACCGGGACGTGTCGAGTGAAGAGATCGGACGCGCAACCCTCGACGCGCTGCGTCCGGTCGACGACGTCGCGTACGTTCGATTCGCGTCGGTCTACAAGGGCTTCGAGGGCACCGAGGACTTCGCGCGCGAGATCGGCATGCTCGTCAAGGCGACCGCGCCAAAACTGCGGAGCTGACGGTGCGCAACCTGCGCCTCCAACCCCAGCGCGCACTGGCGGTCTACGCGCACCCCGACGACGCCGACGTCGCCGCCGGTGGGGTACTCGCCCAGTGGGCGAGCGAGGGCTGTGACGTGCACATGGTGGTGGTGTGCGACGGCTCGAAGGGTTCGCATACAGGTCAGACCGACGCCAAGTCGCTGCGGGGCGTTCGTCGCTCGGAGTTCGAGAAGGCGGCTGCCTTGCTCGGGGTGGTGTCGGTCGTCGGCCTCGACCACCCCGACGGTGACGTCGTCAATGACGTCGTGCTGCGCGGCGAGCTCGTGTCGCTCATTCGATCGCTTCGTCCCGACGTCGTTATCGGCCATGACCCGACCGCCACCTTCTTTGGCGGGGTCTACGTGAATCACCACGACCACCGCGAGACCGGCTGGGCCCTGCTGGACGCCGTCGCACCCGCCGCCGCGATGCCGCTCTACTTTCCCGAGTACGGCGCGGCCCACCAGGTTCGACACCTCCTGTTGAGCGGCACCCACGAGCCGGACGTCGTCGTCGACGTCTCGCGCACCATCGACCGCAAGGCCGCGGCGGTGCTGGCGCACGCCTCCCAGCTCGGCGGCGACACCGACGGGATTCGCGAAGTCGTCTACGGCCGGGCCGAACAGGCGGGACGTCCAGTCGGTGTCGCCTACGGTGAAGCGTTCCGCAGTGTCCAGCTCACCAACTGACCGGCCAACCGCCGACGACGCGCCCATCTTGCACGTCGACCTCGACGCCTTCTTCGCCTCGGTCGAGATTCTTGACGACCCCACGCTCGCGGGTCGACCGATCGCGGTCGGTGGCGCGGGTGAGCGAGGGGTGATCGCGAGCGCCAGTTACGAGGCGCGTCGATTCGGCGTGCGCAGTGGCATGCCGAGCGTGCTGGCGCGACGACGCTGTCCGGCGATGGTGATCCTGCCGGGCCGATTCGATCGCTACGAGGAGTACTCGCGACGCTTTCGCGACATCGTGACCGACCTCACCCCGATGGTCGAGGCAATCGGACTCGACGAACTCTTCGCCGACCTGCGAGGGCTTCGACGCTTGGGCACCGACCCGGTGGCGGCCGGCTGGGCGCTGCGCGGGCGAATCGAGAACGAGCTGCACCTCGACTGCGGCGTGGGGCTCGCTCGCAACAAGCTCTTCGCGAAATTGGCCTCCAAGCGCTCCAAGCCGAGCGTCGTCAACGGCCGCATCACGCCGGGGGCGGGTGTCGTCTGGGTCGATCCGGCGACCGAACGGCGGTGGCTCGCCGAACTGCCGGTGGAGGCCCTGTGGGGCGTGGGACCGGCCACCGCGGCCAAGCTGCACCGGCTCGGCCTGCGCTGGGTGCGCGACCTGGGCGCGGTGGACGAGTCGACGCTCGCGACGCACGTCGGACCATCGATGGCGGCGACGCTCGTCGCCTACGCCCACGGCGACGACCGGCGCGAGGTCGTGGTCGATCGTGGTGCGAAGTCCCTCGGTCACGACGAGACCTTCGCGAAGTCCCTGCGCACCCTCAACGAGGTTCAGACCGCGGCGCGCGGCCACGCGGCGGTCGTGGCGCGCGCGCTGCGCGCGCACCACCAGCTCGCGCGCACGATCACCCTGGTCGTGCGCTTTGACGACCTGCGCACCGTCTCGCGGTCCCAGACCCTCTCCTTTGGCGTGGACGACGACGGGGCCATCGCGATGATCGGCGCGGCCCTGGCCGAGACTGTCGAGCTGACCCAGAGCGTGCGACTGGTCGGACTCTACGCGTCGTCATTCCTGGAGCGAGGCGCCCACGAGATCCAGCTCACGTTGCCGATGACGATCGATGCGCCCAGCGCACGCGAAGGGATCGAGGCGGCGACGCGCGCGCGACAGGTCGGCTACGAGGCGCTGCGCGACGCCATCGACGAAGTGCGCCAACGCTTCGGACGCTCGGCCGTTGGCACCGTCGCCGAGCTCGATGAGCACGGCCTGCAGGTGGCGAGCCAACGGGGCCGCAACGCCTTTGGTCCCGATGCCGGGCCGCCGGCGACCTAGCCAGAGGGACCGACGACCCATCGTGGCCGCGACACGGTAGGTTGCCCCTGGGCAGCGTCGCTGGTCGGGACGAAGGGCGGACCATGAAAACGGGCGTAGTAGTAGCGCTGGCGGTCATCGCCGTGTTGATCCTCGGATCGCTCATCGCATCGGCGATCGCGATCGTGATGAAGGTCGTGGTGATCGCGATCATCGTCGGGTTCCTGTGGCTATTGAGCCGGAGGGGTCGCGCGAACCGGTAGCATTGACGTTTCTGGCGGCGTGGCCGAGTGGTTAGGCAGGGGCCTGCAAAGCCCCGTACTCCGGTTCGAATCCGGACGCCGCCTCCAGGATCGGGTCAGTGCTGCTTCGGTAGCTGCCACGGTATTCCAATGCGGACCAGGAGAGAAGGTTCGCACCCAAGCTACGGGTTGTCGCTAGGCGGTTCTTCCTGATGCGTTCAGCGACGTGAATACTTCTACTGAGTGGCACACGAGTTCGGAGCCCTGTAAGCCCCGTACTCGTGGGCGACGAGCCAAGTGATCAACGGGCTCTTGAATTAGTAGCCGTCGGTCCTGCCACGGTATTCGACGCGAATCCTGACGGACCAGGCGAGAAGATGGCTCGTGGCATTGACGACCGAGAGGGCGAAACCCCTTCGCCGACGGAACGCCGACTGGGGCGGGCGTTCCAGAGCTCGGCGACCGGTCACCACCGTGGACAAACGCTTGCTGAGCTGCCGGTGGCTTCGTCAAGTCGCTTCGCCACGAGATGACTCCGCGAGAAGCTCAGCACTGAGCCGTCGCGAAGTTCAGAGGAGCGCTTGTTGCTCGCTGACGCGGCCGCAGATGTCTTCCCAAGTGGGGAGAGGGCCAGCACCGAAGTACAGCTCTGGCATGGTCGTCTCGTAGGCGTCTCTGAGCTGGGTTGAGATATCGCTGGCCGGGTCGAACGCCGGACAGGTGGCGAAACCTCCGTGCGGGCGGATCTCGACGCCGTCGGCCGCGAAGAAGGCTTGGTTGATCTCGGCGATGCTACCCATCACCTGTTCGGTCTGGTCTCGGTCGGCGAGCAGGTCGAGCACCTGTTGGTCCCCCAAGAGCTCGTAGACGTCGTAGAAGTGACGTCCGCTGCGCCGGTCGATCGACCCTGCCGTGCCAGCGGCGAACTGCTGGGCCAGGGAGTGGATGAGGACGAGCTTTTCGAGCAGGGTACGACCAGGGTGGAGGACGGCCACCTCGAACGGCGTGAGGTCCTCGAACTCGCCGAGTGCGGTTCCGGCGGCTTCGAGCACATCGCCGAGGAGGGATGAGATCGGCACGCGAGCGTGGGGATGCGGCCCGCCCCGGACACCCATCTCAAGGAGCACGCTGGCGCGGATGAGCGCGGTCGGTTCCCGAGTGGCTGGGTAGGCGATCTCGAAGGAGCGGTGCCGGCCGGTCTCGCTCCCTCCGACGCCAGTCGCCGAGCCGCCGACACCGGTGGCGGCGGCCTCGGCCATGGCCTTCATGAGTTTGTCGGTCGCTCCTCGTCCCCGATCTCCGGGCAGGACGAGGACGTCGATATCTTCGGAGAAACGCTCTATTAGCCGGTATCCCTTGGAGAGACTGGTGCCGCCTTTGAAGATGAAGTCGCCGCCGAACTCGCGGCCGAGGACGCGGAGCACCTGGCTGACCCAGTAGTCCTTCTCCACGGCGGTGGGGCTGATCCCGAGGCGCTCGGCGGCCGCGTCGAGTGTCGGTCCGAACTCGCCCTGGTCGGCGAAGCGAGCCACCACCTCAGCCGGCGAGAGCCAGATCGCGGAGGACCGACTCGCTGCGCGCCGGGCGAACGATGTCGGTCATCTCGGGTCGGCCGAGCGCGACGAGGAGGCGGCGCAGCCGCTCGCGGACCCGGGGCGGCTCGGTCTCCGCCGCCCGCGCCACCCGGTCCAAGCGGACGGTGCCATCGCTGGTGAGACGCTCGATTCGCTCCACGGCATCCGCGGCGGGGACCTCGACGAGGCCGTCCCAGTCCCGTAGTACTTCGAACAGCGCGACCTCGGCCGGGCGGAGGCGCTCGTCACGACGTTTGGTGCTGGCGGCCCGGCTGACGTAGTGGACCGAGCCGGGGTTGCGGGGTGATCGGCCCGGAACGGCGACCGCCTCCCGGCGGGCCACCTGGGTCGACAGGCCGAGCGCCAGGGCAGCACTTCGTCCGGCCGGACCCGAGCCGGTCCCGCCGACGACGGCGTCGGCGAGGCGGCCCGGCGGCGGGGGAGCCATGCCTAGTCGGGTAGGGGTGCCGCGCCAGTACAGGCCTCGGCGGACCCGGCGCACATCTCCGGAGCGGACCATCCGCGACAGGGCTTGGGCGACCGCGTCGGGCGAGCCGTCGAAGTCCTCAGGACGCCAGAAACGGTCCCGCGAGCCGAGGACGCGCGTGCGGACCTCGGTTGCCACGCTGGTCGTGCTCATGGGCGACATCATACCACTAATGTCGGCAAAGCGATACGCGAAGTTGACATCGAACTAGTAGTGACTGGTGGAGGGCGATATTCCGACGTGGTTCATCCGCGGACTGACTCCAATGATGTCTCTGGCTAACTTGAGGACGGCCTCAAATTGGCTGTAGTGTCGCTTGGTGGCCCCAACTACGGACTCTCGGCCGCTTCGTAGCGACGCTCGCCACAACCGCGAGCGGCTGGTCGAGGCCGCGAACGCGCTCTTTGCCGAGGCGGGTCTCGATGTTCCGTTGGAGACGATTGCCCGGAAGGCGGGTGTCAGCATCGGCACGCTATATAACCGATTTCCATCTCGCGAGCAGCTCTTGGAGGCGGTCTTCGTTGATCGTATGGAAAGGGTGGTTGCCCTCGTCGAGACTGCGCTGGCTGACGAGGATTCGTGGCAAGGACTGGTCGGCTACCTGACGAGCGTGTGTGAACTGCAATCCGGCGATCGAGGGTTCAACGACTTGGCGGCCCGCGGGTTCGCCGGGCCTCCCGCTGTTGATGGGCTCCACCGAGTGGCGCGGAGGCGTATGGCGGAACTCCTCGACCGGGCCAAGGAAGTTGGGATGCTTCGCCGGGATTTCGTCGTCGAAGATCTCACGTTTGTTGTCTGGGGGATCTCGAGGACAATCGAGCTCACGGCTCATACTGCTCCCGACGCTTGGCGGCGACACCTGGCCTTGTTACTCGACGGATTCCGTGCCGATGCGGCTCACCCCCTTCTTGTGGAACCGATGCCGCCTTTCCCGACCGCGACGATGTCGGACCTTGCAACCAGCACCGAGATTGGAGAGTGAGTTGGCAACCAGCAGAAGAAGCAACCTGGGAAAGGTCGTTGTGCACCGGACGATGTCGCTCGACGGGTTCATCGCAGGCGTTGACGATGCGATGGATTGGATCTTCGACTACGTGGTTGCCGACGGGGTTCCCGAGATGATCGCTGCTACTGGAGCGATTCTCGCCGGTCGGCGAACCTATGAAGTAGGAAGGCGTGATGCTGGCAAGGAGACCGGCGAGGCGTATGGCGGCGCCTGGTCGGGCCCGCAATACGTCCTGACGCACGATCCACCCGAGAACGCGCCGAACGCCGACGTTGTGTTCCT
The DNA here is from genome assembly GCA_021784205.1 of Actinomycetes bacterium. The sequence goes on along the minus strand of JAJXTB010000042.1, from coordinate 2,870 downwards.
GACCGGCGACATTCGCGAAGCCGTTGACGTTGCCCTCCGGGCCGCTGGCGGCAAGAACCTCGAGATCTTCGGGGGCGAGGTCGCCAGCCAATGCCTGAGACTCGGTCTGGTCGATGAACTACTCGTCCACATCGTTCCCGTTCTGCTGGGCGATGGCATCCGCTTGTTCACCTCGACAGGTGGAACCCACATCGATCTGGAGACGCGCGGGACCGCGCAGTCGGGATCGGTCACCACCATTCGTTGTCGCGTCGCAAGTCTCATTGTGAGCTAGCCCACGTTTCGTTTTCATCGTCCCTGTTGAGTTCGGGCGGTTTGGTGGGCCGGCGACAACTCGAGCACGACCGGTGAGGCGTCCTTGGATGTAAGCCTGCCACGGTACTTGCCACGGTTATTCACCAGTCCTGTGCGAGGACGGAGGCTAAGTGAAGTCACGCAAGTGGGACGATCACTAGTGTTTCACTGACTCCTGGCACAGTGAGGCACACCTTGGCACAGGTTGCCGGGGCCTGCAAAGCCCCGTACTCCGGTTCGAATCCGGACGCCGCCTCCAGGATGGACGAAATGCTGCCCCGGTACTTGCCACGGTAGTTTCCCGGGGGCAGTTTCCGGTAAAACAGGCCCCTTCCGAGGCGCAGGATCGAAGGTCAGTTCCGGGGTGTTCATTCTGATCTGGGCGGTGTTCAGTTTTCGACCGTCAGCGACAGCCACGCAAGCTACAAGCCGATCGCTGCGAGCCTCCTCCGCACAATCGAGCCGGACAGTCTGGAAGAGCGGCGCGAGCGTTGACGGGATCCAAAGCTTTCGCACCGCAGAGGTAGGGCGCACCGCAACCGCTGGGCGAAAGCCATCAAGGGAAACTGCTGACCGCCGACACGGCGGCTGAACAGAGACGGGCAGCAGGGTTTCGGAGTCGAGGGTCGGCGAACTGTTGACGTCCGGACAGCCGACAAACGATGACGATGCGAAGGTCGTAGTGGACTGCGTCGCGAGCCGTCATCGGACGCGAAGCGAGGAGAGGTTGCGGGTGATGCGCAGGACACCGATGGCGCCCGCCGCGCTGGCGGCCAGCATCACGGCGGCGGTTGCTCCCAGGAGCGGATTGACCGGAGCGCCTCCGGGGTTCGAGTTCAAAAAAGATGGTGCGTCAGCGGCAATCGCAGCCCACCATGTGGAGGTAGCGGCGAGGATCACCGCCATCGTGGCAGTGACGATCACAGCCAGAGCCGCCTCGGCGAGAAGCACGGACCGGGAAAAATTGACCTGGCGGGCTGCGATCACGGCCACCAGGGTCCACAGGCCGAGGGTCAGTGCCATCAGGGCCGCCCAGGCAATGAAAACGGCGCCGTACGAGCCGCTGCCGACGTTTCGCTGCTGACTGTTGAGATGGTGAGCCCACAGTAGGAGAGGAACGGTTGCGCCCACCGTGACGGCGGTGACCGTCAGCGCCCGCATGATGTGGCCGCGCACGGCAGGCCAGCCGCCGGATCGAAGGAATCGGACGAAGGCGGGCAACGCCACAGCCGTTCCGAGGAGAACCGCGAAGCCGCTCACCGCGGCGAGCACCTGTACCAGACCGTAGGCCAGGTCAGCGACGGCGTGGGATGCGGGGGGCAGGTGGCTGTCGATGCCGCCGGGCAGGGCGTTGTCGAAGTGTTCGGAGAACTTGGCGAAGCTGGAGCCGGCGAGCACAAACCCGGCCCAGCCGACCAGCACCAGCAGCGCGCCGGCTCGTACCCGGTCGCTCGGCGGCGCACTGTCACCGGTCAGGCCGGACTGGCGGGCTCGCTCGCGCAGACCCCCGACCAAGAGGGACACGCGTGCTCGCGCCGGCGGCCGGCCCGATCCGTAGCTGTCCTGCATAAATAGCACGAGTTCTTCGCCGTAGTGGTCCCGCCAGGGCTTCGGATACCACCGCAGCCAGGGGTTGAGCTGGCGGTTGGGGCTCATGCGCCGAGACCGTGGCCGAGCGTGACATTGAGAGCCAAACGGGAGGCGCCGACCCGGGCCAGCTGTTGCATTTCGCTGATCGCCTCGGCCAGGACTGCCTTGCCTGCGGCTGTGATCCGATAGGGACGGCGGCGGTCGCTGCTGGGCAGAGCCTCGATGAGCCCTCGCTCTTCCAGCCTGGTGATCGCCCCATACAACGCCCCAGGGCCGAGCGACGCTCCGGCGAAGCTCTCGATGTCCTTGGCCAGAGCATGCCCGTGCTTGGGGCCTTCGGCCAGGCTGGTCAGAATGAGCAGTGGCGGATCATTGGCCTTACGGGGCCTAGAGGACCCTTCGCGGCGACTCATAAGTGCAAGATACTACGTCTTGCGTAGCTACGCAACACGTAGATATCGTCGCCGCGATACTGGCAGCCTTCCACCCGCCTCTATCCTTTGGCCCTGCGACTTGCGACGACCTGAGGCTCATGGCGGGATGCGGCAGCCAGCGGGCGAGACGAATGGTCCTGGGTGGGCCTATCGACGGGTCGGCGCTCAGCCTCTCGGATACCGTCTATCTGGAGAGTGTCCCATATCAGGCGACCATAACGTCCCGCGTCCGCTCAGCGCGGGTGTCCTCCAACGCCGGATTGGGGTGCGTTATCGCTGTCGAGGTGTGGCTACTCAGCGCGATCAGGCCGATCGATCGAGCTGCTGATCCGGGCCGCCCCAGGTTAATCCGAGCCCGCTCCTTTCCGAGCCTGCGCAAGCGTGGAGGAACTCGCCTCCCCATAATCCCCTTCGGTGTATGGCTTGTAGCCTCAGTTGGGTGGAGGAGACAGGACGGTCCGTCGACCCGATGAGTGAGCGCGCCTGTAGTCGAGACGCGCGAGCGCTGATCGCGGCATATCACGAGGAGCAACTGCAGTTGCTCCTGGAGCG
>JAJXTB010000142.1 GCA_021784205.1 Actinomycetes bacterium | reverse complement strand
GATCGCGATCGTCGGGGCGAACCCGGCTCGCTCGAATGCGGCAACCGTGGCGGCGCGCACGTCGTAGCCCTGGTGGAACATGACCAGCGGCACGCCACGCAGTTCGCTGATGGCGATCGTGTCGCGAACCGCGAGCGGATGGTCGGCCCCAACGACGAGCACCATGCGCTCGATCGCGAGCTCGTTCTGCTCGAGGGTTTCGGTGACGAGGGGTCCGACCACGAGGGCCAGGTCGAGGATGCCGGCCTCGACGGACTGGACGATCTCCTCGGAATGCCGCTCGACGAAGGAGATCGAGATGTTGGGATAACGCTCGCGGAACCGGGCGAAGACGAGCGGCAGCAGCGTCGCGCCGATGCTCGGGGTCGTACCGATCGTGACGTGCCCGCGGTGTAGCGCGTCGAGCTCGTCGGCGCCCTGGAAGACGTCGTCGACGCCGCGCAGGACCCGTCGCGCGAGGGGCAGCAGGCTCGCCCCCGCGTCGGTCAGCGCGATCGGTCGTCGGCCGCGATGAAAGAGCGAGACCCCCAAGACCTGCTCGAGGCGATGGATCTGGGCGCTGATCGAGGGCTGGGCGAGGCGCAGTTCGTCGGCGGCGGCCGTGAACTGGCCCTCGTCGGCGACGGCGACGAAGCAGCGCAGCTGCTGGATGGTGAGATCACGGGCGGTGAACATAGAACGAACCTATCAAAATAACTTGAGCAATCGATTGGAAATCTGTAGTTGGAAACTTTACATTGGCCTTATGCGCACATTCAGAATGATTTCAGCCCCCGTGCTAGTTGGCGCACTCACCGTTTCGGCGATGGGTTACGCCCCGAGTGTGGGAGCCACCACTATCCATCAATCCACTGCCAGCGTCGCCGCGCGCGTCGTGCCCAAGATCGTGAAGGTCAAGTTCGTGGGCAAGTACACCGGGACGATCGCCATGCTGTGGTCGTCGACGGGCGTGAAGGCAACGGCCGTGACCGGCACCGGCACCGGCACCTACCTCGGAGCGAGCAAGCTCTCGGGCACCGGTTCGTCGCCCGCGTCCAACACCTGCGACCCGCTCACCGGTACGGGAACGCTCATCGGCGCGGGCAGCAAGCTCGTGCTCAAGATCATCGCGCCAGCGACCTCGCAGGCCTGTGCCGCGGGCCAGGCAGCGCCGACGTCGGTGAGCGTCAAGGGAACCGCCAAGGTCCTGTCGGGCACGGGCAAGTACAAGGGCGTCTTTGGTGTCTTGAAGTTCACCGGGTCGTTCTCGATCAAGTCCACCACCGCGGGATCGAGCGAGACCGACGCGTTCAGCGCCGCCCTGAGCGGCGTACTGAGCATCAAGAAGTAGTGCCCCGACGTATCGATAGAGGAGGAAGAAGTATGAAGCGAGTAGTAGCAGTTGTGACCGCGGGGATGTTATCCCTGAGTGGCGCGGCGCTCGTTGGCGTGGGAGTCGCTTCGGCGGACACCACCACGACGACGACCGCGCCGACCACGAGCACGACGGCCGCGCCCACGACGACGACGACGCTCGCGCCGCCGATCCAGGGGACCAACCCAGTGCCGGTCTACATGCAAGTCGACACGGTCACGGCCGGCGGCGGCTCTGGTCCGCTCAAGCCCGCCTACGGCTGCGCGCAGAGCAACGAGTTCCTGGTCGGACAGGCGGTCGTCTTTAGGATGTCCGCGGTCAACGTCGCAGCTGGTGGCACGCCACTCACCGCTGCCAACACCAAGAGCGTGATCATCACGATCCCCGGAGAGGCCCCACTGACCATGAGCTACGGCAACCACGGGACGACCGCGTTCTGGAGTGCCGGTTGGCACACGACGTCAGCGACGCCCCTCGGTGTGGTCCACTTCACCATCACGTTGACGACCAAGGCGATCCCCGCCGTGTCGAAGATCGTGCGCGTGAAGCAGGGTTCGAAGATCGTGCGCAAGCGCGTCATCGTGAAGCCCGCCGTGCCGTCGAAGTCGTGGACGTACTCCCAGGCCGGAACGCCCGCCTCATCACAGTTGACGATGAACGCGGTGCCGGTCGCCTAAGCAGGCGAGTAGACACGGCGCCCTCGGACACGTCCGAGGGCGCCGTGTGGCACCAACGACGTTGACTTCGCTGGCCACGTAAGGCTACCCCCCTGAAAGGAATCCCATGAAACTGTCCCTGCGCGTCGCGAAACGGGCAGTCGTGCTCACGGCCGTTGGTGCGCTGTTGCCGCTCGGCGTCGTCTCCACCAGCAGTGGTGCGGCGAGTACGACGACTCCGACTGGCATCACCCTGCCCACTCCGGCGATCCCGGGCGCCCCCGCTCTGCCGTTCACCGGCGTGACCGCGGCGCCGGCCACGCTGTCGCCGACGATCGGCAACCTCACCGTCAGCCCAAATGTCGGCACCGAAGGGCAACCCTTCACGATCTCGGGTACCGGTCTTCCGGCCAATACGAGCGTGGAGCTCACGTGGAGCACCGCGACCGCGTCGTGGATCGCTGACGTCGAGCCCAACACGGTCAACTGGCTCGGCCGCACTTCGACCAACTTCAACGTCGTGCTCGCCACCGTCACCACCGACGCCAACGGCAATTTCAAGTACGCGACGACTGTGCCCGTTGACTTCGGCGGCATCCACGACATCTACGCCGTGGTGAACGGCGTCGAGGTCGACCACGGCGGCTACGAGATGTTCCGGACCGTCACGGTCTCGCCCAAGAGCGGCCCGATCGGCACGCCGATCCACATCACCTACACCGCACTGGGCTCGTCGCTCTACGGCAGCGGCGGTGTGGTGCTGTGGGACAACCGCTACGTCGGCAACATGTCAGGCAACTGGACCCGCGGTACCGCCACGGTGACCATTCGCGCGACTGGGCCACTTGGTCACCACGTGGTGACCATCGAGGACGGTATGGGCGTCTCCTACCTCAACGTCGTCCAGTCACCGGTTCCCTACCTCAATGGCGGGTCGGCGATCTTCACGGTCACGCCCGGCAAGGTCAACCTCACACCGTCGATCACCTGGCCTGACAACGTGACGCCGACGGTGAGCGAGCGCACGACGCTGCAGACGGCGGGCCTCGATCCGTCGAGCACCGCGACCATGTCGCTCTCGCAGACCAGTGGACCGATCCTGACCAAGGTGAACGTGACCGCGACGGGCCTCTCGGGCACCGGGACGGATCAGCTCGTGTGGTCGACCGTGATCGGCAGCCGCGTCAACTGCCCGACCAGTTCCTGTTGGAACTTCGAGTCGGTGCCGCTCGGCTCGGCCGCGATCACCAATGGCAAGCTCACCGACACCGTCACGATTCCCGACGGACTCGGCGGCTGGCACGTCATCCAGGTGCTGAACGGCACCAAGGTCGAGGCACAGGTCCCCTTCTACGTGAAAGAGAGCATCGTCCCGTTCTACAACGCGGCCGGCAAGCTGTTGAGCATGGGCGTCGCGACCGCGAATGACGCGGCCACCCCGGCCGCGATCGCGGCGGGCCAGTCGGGCACGGGCACCTACACCTTCAAGGAAGGTCAGGAGTTCACGATCAGCCTGAAGGGCGTCGGTTGGACCCAGCTCGACAACACGCTGGCGGTCGACTACGACAACAGCTTCATCGGCTACGGCTGTGGCTTCAACTCCAACGGGTACATGGTCGTGCACCTTCGTGCGACCGGTGGACCGGGCGTGCACCTGATCGACCTCTACCCGCTGCTCTACACCCAGCAGCCCTCCTTCGCGAACACCCAGGGCGGCATGTTGCCGATCCTCAGTTACCAGAACAACATCCCGGGTCTGGCGCTTGGCTATCAGGTCCCGTCGATGCACTTCGCGATCACGATCGTTAAATAAGTCGCAAACTCCCAACTGCGAGTGCCAGCGCCTCGCCCCCCGTGCGCAGGGGGCGAGGCGCTGACATGTCCGGGCGCAAGCCCACCCGCACGCTAGACGTACCGCGTGGTCGTGTCACGTCGCGTCGCGCCGTCCAGAGGCCCACAGCACGTGATCGCCGGCGCGCCGCTCGGTCGCGCCTACCCGTGAGTGGCTCGGTGTCCGTCGTTCCAGAGCCGGTCGCCCGCGAGGGCGAGCAGGCTCGGTAGCAGCAGGCTTCGCACTACCGTCGCGTCGACGAGGACCCCGATGGCGAGGCCCGCGCCGAGCTCCTGGAGTCCGGCGACGTGGCCGGTCACGAATCCCGCGAGCGCCCCGACCATGATCACCGCGGCGCTCGTGACGACCCCGCCGGTCATGGCGAGACCCTCGACGATGGCCGCCTCGGTCGTTAGGCCCCGATCGTGGGCCTCGCGGACGCGCGCGAGGATGAAGACCTCGTAGTCCATCGAGAGCCCGAAGAGCACGGCGAAGATGAAGACCGGGACCCAGCCCTCGATCTGGCCGACGCGGTAGGTGCCGAACAGGTCGGCCCCGAGTCCCAGACGAAAGAGCCACACGAGCACGCCGTAGGCGACACCGACCGAGACGAGGTCGAGCGCGATCGCGATGAGCGCGGCGAGGACCGACCGCACGGCGCGCGCGAGGGCGAGGAAGGCGAGCAGCAGGGCCCCGAGCACCAGCC
>JAJXTB010000041.1 GCA_021784205.1 Actinomycetes bacterium | reverse complement strand
CCCCCTCGCTGTGCTCGTGGTGTCGCTCGTGGTGCTCGCCGTGCTCGCCGCCCCCATAGCCGGCCTCTCACTCACCGCGGGGTCTCTGCGCGCCGTGCCGGGCGGCCTCGAGTCAACCCGGGCTCTCGCCCTGATCGAGTCCCGCGTTGGCGTGGGCGTGGTCGCGCCCGTCGAGATCGTCCTCGACAGCGGCCACAAAGGGGGCGCCAACGAGCCGGCGCTGCTCGCCGCGCGCAACCGGCTGGCCTCAGCCATCCTCGGCCTGAGCGATGTCACGATCGTCGCTGAGGGCGAGAGGCGGCCCTACGTGGACGCGACCGGGCGCTACTCGCGCGTCATCGTCGTCACGCGCCAGGACTTCGCGAGCGCAGCCACCAGCCACCTCGTCGACGAGATCCGCGCGGCGATTCCCGCGGCGCGCTTTCCGACGGGCTCGAGCGTCGTGGTGGGCGGCGCGCCGGCCCAGGCGCATGACTTCGTGACGCGCCTTGCGCGCTCGATGCCCTGGGTGGTGGCCGGAGCTCTGGTCCTCGCGGGACTCATCCTGCTTGCGACCTTCGGTCTGCCCATCGCCCTGCTCGCGATCCTCCTCGACCTCGCCTCGGTCGCGGGCGCCCTCGGGGTGCTGGTCGCGGTCTTTCGCGACGGCGTCGCCTCGTCGTGGCTGGGCACCTATCGCGTCGACGCGATCGAGTCCTGGGTGCCGGTCTTCCTCTTCGCCGTGCTCTTCGGGCTGTCCATGGACTACGAGGTCTTCGTGGTGGGCGCGGTGCGCGAAGCGCGCCTGCACGGCGCGCGCGGGCGCGAGGCCGTCGCAGAGGCGCTGAGCGCGACCGGGCCGGTCGTGACCGGAGCCGCCGCGGTGATGGTGGCGGCGCTGGTGGGTCTCGTCATCGGTCGCGTCGCCGGGCTCCAGGAGCTGGGTGTCGGCCTGGCCGCGGGGGTCGTGATTGACGCGTTCATCGTGCGCGCACTCGTGCTGCCGAGCGTGCTCGCCCTGCTCGGCGACGCGGCCTGGCCCACGAAAACGCCCGCCCTCGTCGAGGGCGGGCGTTCGAGCGCTGGGAGGCGCGGGGTTACTTCACGATGGTGATCGCAAAGTGAAATGACGGAACCTGATAGCCGAGAGCAAGTCCCGGGAAGTCGCGCGCGTAACTCAGCACGGGCAGCATCCCGTAGGGAGTGTTCGGAAAGGACGGCTGGTTCGTGTAGAGCTGGGGGTACAGGTCAATGATGTGAGTGCCCACGCCACCGGTGGCAAAGAGGTGGATCACCGTGTAACCCTGGGAGTTGAAGCCGCAGCCGTATCCGATGTGGCTGTTGTCGTAGTCAACCGCCAGGGTGTTGTCGAGCTGGGTCCAACCGACGCCCCTCAGACTGATGGTGAGCTCCTGGCCCTCCTTGAATTTGTATGTCCCTACGCCCGACTGGCCCGCGGCGAGCGCCGCGGCGCTGGTTGACTTGGTAGAGGTGGCGATGCCCATACTGAGGAGTTTCCCGGCCTTGTCATAGAAAGGCACGATGCTCTCCTTCACGTAGAAGGGGACCTGGGCCTCGATGCTCGAGCCGTTCACTACCTGGATGACGTGCCAGCCGCCCAGGCCGTCGGGAATGGTGACCGAGGCGCTGAGCGCCCCGTTCACGACCGCGGCCGAGCCCAGGGGGACCGACTGGAAGGCCCAGCACGAGGACGTCGGGCAGTTCACCCGGCTGCCGACGACCGTCGACCACACCAGCTGATCGGTGCCCGTGCCCGTGAGACCCGTCACCGAGACGTTGGTCTTGGAGAGCACCGGACCGCTCGTCGTCGAGAGAGTCGCCACAGCCTTGCTGGCCGGGTCGAGACCCGCGTTCGAGAGTGTCGTCACCTGATTGAGCGTGGGCGTGACCTGGGTCGGCCAGACGATGGAGGGCGCGAGATTCACGTGCCCCTTGGTCGTGGTGAATATGGCAGAGCCACCGTTGGCGTAGGGCACCGGGGACTGGATGATGTTCATGTAGAGCACACCGATACCGTCACCGACCTGAATCACGTGGCGTCCAACCGGCCCGGCAGCGCGGATTGTCACGCTGGCCGTTCCGCGGGTCCAGTTCGCCATGACCTCACCGGTGAAGTGGTTATCCCACAGTACCGAACCGCCGCCGGTGTAGAGCGAGGCACCGATGCCGGTGTAGGTGATGTGAATCGGCGTACCGATCGGTCCGCTCTTGGGGGTGACGCTGAGCGTGCGAAAGACCTCGAAGCCGCCGTGGAGAACATTGACGCCATTGACAACGGCGTAGATGTCGTGCGTGCCGCCGAAGTCTACGGGCACCGTGGTCTTGTAGGAGAAGGCGCCGCTCGCGTCGGTGGTGACGGTGGCGAGTACGACGTTGAAGTTGGTCTGGGCGCGACCGAGGTAGTTCACCGTGTTCGGCTCAGCGTCGACGTTCCACGAGACGTTGGCGGTCGACCAGGTCAGAGTGACGGGGGTGTTAGCGGGCAGGCTCGCGCCCGCGATGCTAAAGGGGGTGCCCTCGACGCCCGAGTACGGAGTCAAGGTCAGGTTGCCCATCGTGGGACTCGCGGTCGCCGGTGGCGCCGTGATGCCCGTGAATGGCAGCGCGGCCACCCCGGGAATCGCAGGAGCGACGAGAGTGGTCACCGCCGGGCCCGAGCTGGCGCTGCCCGCGGTGGCGAGAAGGGTGAGAGGCAGTAGTGCGCCGATGGCCGCGCGGACCACCACTCGGCGGCTCTTCATAAGGTCTAACTTCATTTCCTGGTCCTTTCCAGAGGTCGCGCGTATCACGGCGCGAATACTTTGATGCCCGGGTCAGGTGACCCGGGCATCAAATGGTGTTAGGCCTTGGGCGCGGCGTTCAGCGTGAGCTGAGAGTTGACCGCGGTTCCGGCTTGGCTGTAGGTGAAGGTCTGGACGCCGACGGCGGGCTTGAGGACTCGGGTGCGCCAGACGTACCGGACCTTCTTGTTGACGACGATGCGCGCCTTGTAGCGCTGGGTCACGGCCTTGACCGCGGCCGTCTTCACGACGATCTGGAAGTTAACAACGCCCAAAGTCGGGTAGCCGACGGTCGACCAACCCACGGTCCAGAACGCGACCGTGCCGTGGTTGCCGTAGTTCATCGGCAACGGCGCGGCGACGCCCGGGATCACGACGTTGGCGCTGATCACGTTGGCCGGCGTGAGCGGCGTGCCGCCCGCCGCGACATTCACGCCCGACATCCGAAAGACAACCATCTGGCCAACGAGGAACTCGTTGGTCATGGCGCAACCGACCGCAGGCGTCACACCGGGGGCGGCGCGGCTGCCGACCACGGTGTCGACGTTCAGGTAGACCGAGAGCGGGCCGACACCCTGGATCGGGGGACCCAGCGTCGTGGTCGTCGTCGGGCCAGTCGTGGTCGTCGTCGTGTCGGCGCTAGCCGTCGCGACGCCGACGAACGACGCCCCACTGAGGGCGATCGCCCCGGCGGTGGCTAGAGAGATGATGCGCTTCATGTACTGCCTCCTCTGATGTTCGAGAACTACTTACGGATCGTGATGACGCCCGAGAGGGTCGCCTTGAATGAATCGGTCTCGTGCGAGCCGGCCGTGTTGGACTGGATTTGGAATGAACCGCTGATCTTCAACGTGCCGCTCGCCCCCTTGTACTTGCCCGCGCCACCGATGACCTTGGCGACACCGGTCACCGTCACCGTGGTCGGCGCGCTCTCACCGGCCGCGCAGGCCTTGGTGGCCGAGGATGAGACGACCTTGAGCAGCAGCTTCGAGCCGCCGCCAGTGATCGATCCCGCTCCCCAGAGCGGGTCACAGGTGCTGGACGTGGACGCGGTGCCCTTTCCGATGACGGTGCTCTTGCCGAGCAGGGTGCCGACGCCGGTGCCCTTCACCGCCGTGGCCGAGACAGTATTGGCATCCCAGAGCATGGCAATAGTGCCCGTGTATGTTCCCTTGAAACTCACCTTGGTGACTTTCACGGCGTGTGACACCGATGCCGCGTGGGCGGCCGGGGCAAGTACGCCCGACGCGACACCGGTGAGACTGAAGGCGGCCACGGGGGCCAGCGTGATTCTTAAGATTTGTCGAACTGAAGTCATATGCATAACGTATAGTGAACTAGTACAGATTTCAAATCAATCTTTCCTCTCCATGTGATAGGAGTTAGCTATGTTGATGAATCGTGATCTGACGGTCCAACAGTTGCGCTGTTTCGTGGCGGTCGCCGACGAGCAGCAGTTCACGGCCGCCGCGGACAGCCTGCACGTGGCCCAGCCCTCGATCAGCTCGCAGATCCACCGTCTCGAGCGAATCCTCGGCGCCACGCTCTTTCACCGCGACCAACGCCCCGTCGCCCTCACCGACGCCGGACGCGCTCTCCTGCCCTTCGCGCGACGCGTGCTCGAGGGACTCGACGACGTGCTGACCGCCGTGACCGAGGTCGACGAGATCTTGCGCGGACAGCTCACCATCGGCGTCACCCCGAGCCTCGGCTCGACACTCTTGCCCTACGCCCTCACCGAGTTCCACCGGCGCCACCCCGGCATCTCGCTACGCGTGGTCGAGCGCGACAGCGAGGAGATCGCCACGCGCCTCGAGAGCGGCGAGTTGGATCTGGCGATCGCAATCATGCCCCTTCACGCGGCGAGTCTCGAATCCGCGATGCTCGCCGTCGAACGTCTCGTCGTCGTGGTCTCGCACTCTCACCCGCTCGCCTCGCGCGCCAAGGTGAACCTCGCCGACTTGGACAACGTGCCGCTCATCATGTTCGCCGAGGGCTACGACATCCGCGCGGCGACCCTCGCGGCCTTCAGTCGTGCAGGTGTCATACCCACCATCGCTCTCGAGGGCGCCGAGATGGGGACCTTCCACGCCTTTGTCGGCGCGGGGATGGGCGCCGCGATCGTGCCGAGCCTGATGGCCTCGACGCACCCGAACCTGCACGTGCTGCACCTGCAGTCACCCGTGCTCGAACGCACGATCGGCCTCGTCCAGGCGCGCAACCGCGTCCTGTCGCGAGCCGCGAGCACGTTCGCCAACGAGTTGACGATGTACCTCGGCGAGCGCGGCTGGCCGGGCCGGTCCCACGCCGAGCTGGTCGAGCCCGGAGCGCCGCACGAAGAAGTCGCCGCCATCGACGCGTAACAATTTTTCACGAGTTTTCGTGACCGAGGTCCGTACGAGCGAGTCGCGCGGGTGGGCTAGGTTGAGTGACGTCGATCCCGCGGGACGCGGAATTTTGCGTGCCGAGGGCGGAAATTCGTGGGCGAGGGCGACCTCGCGAAGAGATAGCGAGGAGACGACGTGGCGGCCGTGGAGAGTTCGACGAAAGTTGTCCTAGGGGGTAGGCGCGGCGGGCCCGACGTCACCACCCTGCGCCAAGACCGGTGGTGGATCCAACCCGTCGTCACGGTGTCGGTCCTCACCGCGTTCGTCATCTACTCGACCTGGGCCGCCTTTCAGAACAAGAACTACTACGCCGGCAGCGTGCACCGTGACCTGATCAGCCCATTTTACTCGCCGTGCCTGGCCAACAGCTGCGTGGCCGGTTCGGCGCACGGCTTCATCCTCCACAACTGGAACCTGTCGCCGGCTCTCATCATCTTGATCTTCCCGCTGGGCTTTCGCCTGACCTGCTACTACTACCGGCGCAGCTACTACCGCGCGTTCTGGTGGTCGCCGCCGGCCTGCGCGGTGGCCGACGCGCACGCGACCTACTCGGGCGAGACGCGCTTTCCGCTCATCATGCAGAACATGCACCGCTACTTCTTCTACGCGGGCGTGGTCTTTAACGTGATTCTGACCTACGACGCGCTGCGAGCACTGCGCCAACCTGGACAGGGCTGGGGCGTGACCGTCGGCACGCTGGTGCTCTTTGCGAACGCCATCTTGCTCTGGATGTACTCGATCAGTTGTCACGCATGCCGCCACCTCTTCGGCGGGCACGTCAAGAGCTTCAAGAAGCACCCGATTCGCTACTGGTTCTGGAAGGTCATGACCCCGCTCAACGCCAAGCACATGAACTTCGCGTGGACCTCGCTGATCTTCGTCGCCCTCACCGACGTCTACGTGCGCCTGGTGGCCTCGGGCGCTCTGACCGACTACAAGCTCTTCTAGAAGGACGACCGTGACCTCTCCCTACGAACACCACGACTACGACGTTCTGATCATCGGCGCCGGTGGCGCCGGCCTGCGCGCGGCCATCGAGGCCAAGCAGCGCGGCCTGCGCGTGGCGATCATCACCAAGAGCCTCCTCGGCAAGGCCCACACCGTCATGGCCGAGGGCGGCATGGCCGCGGCCATGGGCAACGTGTACGCCGAGGACAACTGGCAGGTGCACTTTCGCGACACGATGCGCGGCGGCAAGATGCTCAACAACTACCGCATGGCCGAGTTGCACGCCAAGGAGAGCCCGGAGCGCGTCCTAGAGCTCGAGCAGTGGGGCGCGCTCTTTGACCGCACCAAGGACGGCAAGATCCTCCAGCGCGACTTCGGCGGTCACCGCTACGCGCGTCTGGCCCACGTGGGCGACCGCACGGGGCTCGAACTCATCCGCACCCTCCAACAGAAGGTCGTCTCGATGGGCACCGACGTGTTCATGGAGTGCAAGGTGCTGCGCCTCGTGCACGACGAGAACGGCGCGATCGCCGGCTGCGTCGCCTACTGGCGTCCCACCGGTGAGTTCGTCACCTTCGCCGCCAAGACCGTCATCCTCGCCACCGGCGGGGTCGGCAAGTCCTGGAAGTTCACGTCGAACTCGTGGGAGTCCACGGGCGACGGCCACGCCATGGCCCTGTGGGCCGGCGCGCAGCTCATCGACATGGAGTGCATCCAGTTCCACCCCACCGGCATGGTCTGGCCCCTCAGCGTGCGCGGCCTGCTCGTCACCGAGGGCGTGCGCGGCGACGGCGGGGTGCTGCGCAACAGCGAAGGCCAACGCTTCATGTTCAACTACGTCGCCGACATGTTCCGCGCCGAGACCGCCGAGTCCGAGGAAGAGGGCGACCGCTGGTACGACGACCACACCGCCGGCCGGCGTCCGCCCGAACTGCTGCCGCGCGACGAAGTCGCGCGCGCGATCAACACCGAGGTCAAGGCCGGCCGAGGTAGCCCCCACGGCGGCGTCTACCTCGACATCGCCTCGCGGCGCTCGGCTGAGTTCATCCGGCGGCGCCTGCCCTCGATGTACCACCAGTTCATGGAGCTCGCCGGCGTGGACATCACCCGCGAGGCAATGGAGATCGGCCCGACCTGCCACTACATCATGGGTGGCGTGAAAGTCGACGCCGACACCGCGGCGACCAGCGTGCCCGGTCTCTACGCGGCGGGCGAGGTGGCCGGTGGCATGCACGGCGCCAACCGCCTCGGCGGCAACTCGCTCAGCGACCTCGTGGTCTTCGGTCGTCGCGCCGGCATGAGTGCGGCCGACTACATCGAGTCCGGCGCCGGTCCCACGGGATTCGACCTCGCCGAGGTCCAGCTCGCAGTCAAGGACGCCCTGGCGCCCTTCGAGAACGAGAACGGCGAGAACCCCTACGACGTCCAGCGCGACCTCCAGGAGATGATGCAGGCGAACGTCGGCATCATCCGCACGGGGTCTGAGATCGACTTCGCCATCAACGCGCTGGGCGAGTTCGCCGAGCGCGTGCGCAACCTCTCGGTCAAGGGAGGACGGGCCTACAACCCCGGCTGGAACCTGGCGACCGACCTGCCGAGCATGATCAGCGTGTCGCGCTGCACCGCGCTGGGCGCGGCGAACCGCAAGGAGTCGCGCGGCGGGCACACCCGCGACGACTTCCCCAAGGCCGACCCCGAATACGGCAAGTTCAACTTCGCGCACCAGATGACCAACGGGTCCTTCGACTCCGAGATCCGCACCGAGCGCTCAGCCCTGCTGGCGATGCCCGACGAACTGGCCCAACTACTCGAGGAGGCGAAGTAATGGCGAACGTGACGATGCGCGTCTGGCGCGGAGACGCTGGCGGTGGGGACTTCGAGTCCTACACGCTCGAGCAGAACGAGGGCGAGGTCGTCCTCGACGTCATCCACCGCATCCAGGCCACCGACGCGCCCGACCTCGCCTGTCGCTGGAACTGCAAGGCGGGCAAGTGCGGGTCCTGCTCGGCCGAGATCAACGGCAAGCCCAGCCTGATGTGCATGACGCGCGTCGATGAGCTGCCCGAAGGTCCGATTACGGTCGCGCCGATGCGGACATTTCCCATCATCCGCGACCTGGTGACCGACGTCTCGTTCAACTACGCGATGGCGGCCAAAGTACCAGCCCTGCTGCCGCCGCCGATGCCCGAAGGGGGCTACACGATGTTCCAAGAGGACGTGGCGCGCGGCCAGGAGTTCCGCAAGTGCATCGAGTGCTTCTTGTGCCAGGACGTCTGCCACGTCATTCGCGACCACGAAGACAACAAGGCCCACTACGCGGGCCCGCGCTTCTTCATCCGCTACGCGGAGCTCGAGATGCACCCCCTGGACACCAACGACCGTCGTGACCTCGTGCGCGAGGAGATGGGCCTGGGATACTGCAACATCACCAAGTGCTGCACCGAGGTCTGTCCCGAGCACATCAAGATCACCGACAACGCGATCATCCCTCTGAAAGAGCGCGTCGTCGACGCCCAGTACGACCCGGTCGCCTGGCTCGGACGCAAGATCCGTCGTCGCACCAAGCGCAGCGCCGACGAGGCCGCGGTGCAGCCCGCGCCCTAGGTGCCCGACTTCCTCAGCCCCGGCTGGTTCTCCGATCTCAACGCCGCCCTGGCCGCGGTGGAGCCGCCCGACGGCGAACTGCGCCGAGTGGTGATCGAGTTTCTCAGCGCGCCGAGCGGTGTGGCGCACGCGATGACCTTCAGTGTCGGTCCCGCGGGCTGCGGTGTCGCCCTGGGCGACCACCTCGGCGCCGACGCGCTGTTGCGCATCGACTACGCCGACGCGCGCGCGATCGCCGAGGGGCGCCTCACCAGTGCCGACGCCCTGCGCGAGGGCCGCGTGAAGGTTCGCGGCGACGTCGACGTGTTCCAGTCCCTGCTCGAGTGGCTGCTCGGCCTGGGGGCACGCTGATGGACCTGCCGCTTTTTGAGAACGACCTTGAGGAGCCGGGAGTCATCGAGGCCGCGATGCTGCACCGGCGCAACGTCGGGCTCTCGCCGGTAGCGGTGCTGTGCTTCTTCTCCGACGTGCTCGAGCGTCTGGCCGCCTCGGGCGAGCTCGTCGAACGCTACCGACTGCGCAGCGAGATGGGAGTCAACCCGGTCTACGAGATGACCACGGACGCCGGACCGGTCTCGGTGGTGCACCCGGGCGTGGGCGCTCCATTAGCCGCGGGCTTCGCCGAGGAGATGATCGGCCTGGGTGCGCGCACCCTCGTGGCCTGCGGGGGCGCCGGCGCGCTGGTCGAGGGCCTCGTGCTCGGACACGTGATGATCGTGGGCTCGGCCCTGCGCGACGAGGGGACGAGCTTTCACTACGCCGCGCCGAGTCGCACCATCGACGCCGACCCGCTCGGGGTTCGCGTGGCCGAGGAGCACTTGCGCGCGGCCGGGATCGACTATCTGGTGGGGCGCACCTGGACGACTGACGGCTTCTTGCGCGAGACCCGCAGCCGCGTCGCGCGGCGCGTGGCCGAGGACTGTCTCATGGTCGACATGGAGTCCGCGGCGTTCCTCGCGGTCGCACGGTATCGCTCGGTGCGCTTCGCCCAACTCCTCTACGCCGGCGACTCACTGGCCGGCGAGACGTGGGACTCGCGACACTGGGTGCACGCCGGCGACACCCGCGAGCAGCTCTTTCGCGCGGCGGTCGCCACGGCGAACGCGCTCGCTAGTGCCTGAATCGATGCACCCGGCGGGGACGACGCATCGCGTCGTGGAGTCGCCCACGCTCGCGTGACAGAACGACCGCGAGCCCGACGAAGAGAGCGCCGGCGATCAGGATCACGAGGGGGGCGCGCACCTGGCCGGGGAAGATGCGCACGATCAACCACGGAACGTTGACGAGCAGGCCCACCGAGCCCACGAAGGAGAGCATCACCTCTCCCGGGCGCGTGCCGAGATAGAGCAGTCCCAACGCGCTCACCAACCCCAGGAAGGGCGCCAGCGAGGCGAACTGGGCCGCGGTGATCGCCGCGCCACCGAGCAGGGCAAGTCCCCCTCCCCACTCGACGAGCAGGGGGGCACGCACTGGCAGGCGCATGGCGGCGAGAATCGCACCGGCGCCGACCAGCCACACGACGGCGCCGGTCAGCAGTCCGGCACCGTGGGCGTAGTGCACGATCACCGTCGGCCAGGTCATGACCAACGTCAGAGCCCCCATGAGAGCGAAGAAGCGCACCTCGATCTCGTCACGGGCGATGCTCGCCTCGGCGGCGAGGGCGAACAGCCCGATCGCGCTGGCCGCGGCGAGCAACGGACCGCCGGCGGAGGCGAAGTTGATCAGGAGAACGCTGCCCACCACCACCGCGGCCGCCCCCACCAGGTCAGCGACGTAGGGCGTGCGGATCTTGCGCATCAGGGCGATCGCGATCAATCCGGCCCCGCAGGCCCAGGCCGCAAAACCCATCCACCCCGGGTTCGTGGCGAGGCGCACCGCCGCCGACAGCGCGACGACGCCACCGCCCAGCGTGGTCATCTCCTGGATCGGCCGTGTGCGCCCGCGCCACATCAGCGCGCTGAGAGCCGCCACGACGAGCCCGGCGACCAGCACGGCGACTTCGACGCGTTCACCACCCGCGCTGGCGCGCGCGGCCACCACCGCGAAGAGCGCGGCCGACGCGGTCGAGGCCAGCCACAGGAACGCCCGCAGTCGTGCGTAGGCGGCGTCCTTCGCCTCGTGCACCAGCGAGCCGCCCGCGCCCAGGAGAACGCTCAGGGCGCCGCTGAGCCCGAGGCGCGCGGGCGTGGCCAGCTGCGGCCAGTAGCGCACGATGATCAATGCGACCCCCACCACGGCGAGAATCGCGCCGATGTAACCGACCGCCTCGGCGACCGCTGGCACGCGTCGAGAGCGCCGCGCCGGCGCAGACACGCTCGCGAGCTCGAACTCGGTGATCGCGCGCACCTGCTCGGCGCTGAGGAGCCCCCGTTCACTCCAGCGCGCCAGCCGTTCGACCAGATCGCGCGCGAGACGCGGCGACGGCGCTCGAAGAGGCTCGTCCGGCCCGGGAGGCGAAGTCGCGGGCGGCGACACCTCGACGCTTCGACGACGCGACACTGCGGTCACGATCAGTGCGACGAGAACGAGGAGAACGACGACACTGACGACCATGTCGGCTCCTTTCGGGGGCAACCTCGAACCTATTACGGACGTCACCCGTTCGCGAATCGAGTGTTCGATGCCCCATGCTCCAACGCAGGCGCCGAGCGGAGCTTCCGAGGGCCGGGGAACTACACGAGGTTCGCGGTCGCGTCCGCTACCAGCAAGTCGATCACCGCTTCGTCACTTAGTGGCTCGGAGTAGAGGAATCCCTGGCCGAAGTCACAGCCCACGTGACGCAGATACTCGAGCTGCTCCGGGGTCTCAATCCCCTCGGCGACCATGGAGAGCTCGAGCTGGTGGCCGAAGAGGATTATCGACTCGAGCAGCGAGCTGGTGTCGAGAGGCGAGCGGATCGGCTCGACGAAGGACCGGTCGATCTTGATGATGAGGGGCTTCAAGAGTGCGAGGTACGACAGCGAGGAGTACCCAGTGCCAAAGTCGTCGAGGGCGATGACGACGCCGAGGCGATCCAGGTTCTCGACGAGGCTCGTCGCGCCGGCTACGTCGGTCAGGGTCGCGCTCTCGGTGATCTCCAGCACCAGCCGCTTCGAGACGAGCCCGCTGGTGACGAGCGCACGTTCGATCGTCTCGGCCAGGTGAGGGTCGTGGAACTGGCGCGTCGAGAGGTTAACCGAGACGTGCGGGAAGTACCCGCGCGAGTTGGGCGGCCATGTCGCGGCCGTTTCGCACGCGCGCTGGAGCGCGTACTCGCCGAGCTCGATGATGAGATCGCTCTGCTCAGCCAGCGCGATGAAGACCTCGGGCGACACGGCACCGAACTTGGGGTGTTGCCAGCGCATCAGCGCCTCGAAACCCACCACTTCGTCGGTGACGAGATTTACCAAAGGCTGATAGACCATCGAGATCTCGTTGAGCGCCAGCGCCCGGCGCAAGTCATGCTGGAGCTGGTAGCGTTCCGAAACCTGGTCCTTCATCGCGCTAGAGAAGATCACGTACTCGTGCGTCCCGCGCCGTTTGGCCTCGTACATCGCGGTGTCCACGTCGCGCATCAGTTCGTTGGCGTCGAGCGCGTCGCCTTCGTCCACCACGACCCCGAGACTCGCGCGCTGCTCGAGGGAGATCGTCGCGGCGAGGAACGGCTCATCGAAGACTGACAGCAGTCGTTGGGCGACCTCGTCGACGCCTCCGGAGAGCCCTTCGGCGAGGTAGAGGAACTCGTCGCCGCCGAAACGGCACAGGGTGTCCGACGCGCGCGTGACCATCTCCAGGCGGTGCGAGATCTCGATGAGCAGCTCGTCGCCGACCTGGTGTCCCAGTGAGTCGTTCACTCCCTTGAAGTCATCCAGGTCAATCAGGAAGAGGGCGTTGGCCGCCCCGGTTCGCGCGCGAGCCTCGACGGCGCGCTCCAGACGATCCTGGAAGAGCGCCCGATTGGCCAGACCGGTGAGCGGATCATGCAGCGCTTGGTGCGAGAGCTGGGCGACGAGAGCGCGCTCATCGGTGATGTCCTTGACCGACGCCACGATCCCCTCGACCTCGCCGTTGTCGTGGCGCACCACCCCCACCGAAATCTCGCCGACGATCACGTGGCCGTCACGGTGCACGTAGCGCTTGACGTAGCGAGCGGCGCGGCGGTCCCCACTCACCATGTCGCGAATCATCTCGGTCGTGAGGTTGCGATCCTCGGGGAGGGTGAACTCATTGACGTGGTGGCCCACGAGCTCACTGGCGTCGACACCGAGCATCTCGCAGTAGGTGCGGTTCACGTCCAGGAGGGTGCCGTCGCCGTCGGCGATCGCCATACCCGACGTGTTGTACTCGAAGGCCTGGCGAAAGCGCCGTTCGCCGCGCACCCGTTCGAGATCCGCTTCGGCCTCGGCGTTGAGGGCGTGAAGCTCGGCCTCGACCTTGGCCCGCTCGACGGCGAGGCGCTCGCGGGCGTCGTGGACGATCGCGATCGTCCAGGCGTGTCCGGCCACGTGCAGCGGCGCGAACTCGACGTCGACCGCCACCGCCTCAAAACCTTGGCGAATCACGCCGTCGACAACGCCCGCACCCGTCACGATCTCGACGCCTTCGACGAACGAGACAAAAGGTCTCCCCACCACCTCGCGGCGCGGTCGCGCCGCGGCGGCGAGGAGTGGCTCGTTGACGAAGCGAACCACGCCGTCCTCGTCGAGGAGAGCCACGCCGAAGGACAGCGCCTCAAAGAGCCCCCGCCACGAGAGAGGCTGACCCTCGAACTCGCCCACGAGGCGCGCGGCCTCGATCTCGGCGAACATCGCGCGGTGGCGGTTCTCACGCTCCTGGCGCAGACCCGCGAAAACTCCCACCAGCGCCGCCAACGCGATTGCCCCACCACCACCCCAGACCTGCCAGGACTGGCTCGGGTGCAGCACTTCGACAGGGATCAGTACGGCGGCATCGCCGAGCACCGCGGCCAGCGATCCACGCAGACCGAGGTGGCGCGCGCCGTAGAGGACCGGCGCAAAGAGTGCCACGTTAGCCACCACGACGAGCGCGTCGATGTGATGCGGCACACCGGTGAACTGCGCGCCCACGCGCAGCACGAGGACACCCAACTCAAAGAGACTCAGTCGCCACCACGCGCGATGCTTCAGCAGCCGCTTTCGACGGGCGGCCAGCGCCGACGGCTGCCGGAGTGCACCACGGTTCATTGCGGACTTCACGTTGGTATCGCCCCCATCAGACGTCGCCCGAACCCAGAGGTGGCGAAACGTCAACGTTCACAAATGTAATTTTCTTCCTCGCCAGAGGTCAAGAAAACTTGCTTCGTAGTAGCTCATTCGCCCGTGTCATGAGGCGATTTTCGTATGTGTTGTGTGAGATTTGTGTCGCGTATGCGTTCAGGGTCATCACTAGTCTGATCCGATGACGTCCTGGCTTGAGGCAAATCGCGCCAACTGGAACGACCGCGTGGCCGTCCATCTGAATTCCGACTTCTACGGCGTCGAGCGCTGGCTCAACAGTGACGATGGCCCCGACGCCGGCGAGGCCGCCCTGCTCGGCGACGTCACCAACCGGCGCCTCGTACACCTGCAGTGCCACTTCGGGATGGACACGCTGCGCTGGGCGCGCGCGGGCGCGATCGTGACCGGCGTCGACTTCTCCGACGCAGCGATCGCCGCAGCCGGCAGACTCGCGGCGCGCGCCGGATTGACGAGCCGCTCACGCTTCGTGCTTTGCAACCTCGACGACGCACCCGCCGCGCTCGCCGAGCGCTTCGACGTCGTCTACGTGAGCCTGGGCTCGCTGTGCTGGCTCGCGCGCATCGCCGACTGGGCCGACGTGGTCGCGGCCCTGCTCGGCCCCGACGGCACGCTTCTCGTGCACGACGTCCATCCCCTCGCCTTCAGCCTCGACGACGACGGCGCGACGTTCACCTATCCCTACTTCGAAGAGTCGGAGCCGGTCGTCGTCGAAAGCGCGTCGAGCTACACCGACGGCGGCGCCCTGGCACACTCGGTGAACTACGAGTGGAACCATTCGCTGGGTGAGATCGTCACCGCGCTGGCGGAGCGATCGCTGATGGTGACCCACCTCGCCGAACACCCCTGGACGCGCTACCAGGCATTCGAGGGTCTCGTCGAAGGGCCGAGCGGTATCTTTCGCGCGTCCGAGGGCGCGCCGCAACTGCCGCTCTCCTTCACGCTGACGGCGCGCTGGGCCTAAATCAGGCCGAGCTTCGTCACGTCCTCGCGCTCGCCCACGAGCTCGTCGGTGGTGGCGGCGACCTTGGCGCGGGCGAACTCGTCGTGGACGAAGCCCTCCTTCACGCTCCAGGCGCCGTTCGCGTCGACCGTGATCGGGAATCCGAAGGTCAGCCCTTCGGGGACCCCGTACTCGCCGCGGCTCGTCACCGCCACCGAGACGCAGTCGTCTGCCAAAGTGGGCGTGATCAGCGAGGCCACCGTGTCAATGGCGGCGTTGGCCGCCGAAGCCGCCGAGGAGGCCCCGCGAGCCTCAATGATGGCGGCGCCGCGCTTTTGGACCGTGCTGAGGAAATCTCCTTCGAGCCAGGCCCGGTCATTCACCGCCGTGACGACGTCGACGCCGTCGACCGTCGCATTGGTGAAGTCCGGGAACTGCGTCGAAGAGTGATTGCCCCAGATCGCGAGGTTCTTCACGCCGCCCACGCCCGTGCCCACGCGCTTGGCGATCTGGGTCTCGGCACGGTTCTGGTCGAGGCGGGTCATCGCGAACCAGCGGTCCGCGGGCACCTCGGGCGCGTTGGAGCGAGCGATCAGACAGTTCGTGTTGCAGGGGTTGCCCACCACGAGCACGCGCACGTCATCGGCCGCGTTCTCTGCGATCGCCCGGCCCTGGGGCTTGAAGATCCCGCCGTTCACGTTCAAGAGGTCGCTGCGCTCCATGCCGGCCTTGCGCGGGATCGAGCCCACGAGCAGCGCCCAGTTGACACCGTCGAAGGCCGTGGCGAGGTCGCTCGTGGCCACGACGTTGGTCAGCAGCGGAAACGCACAGTCGTCGAGCTCCATCACGACGCCCGCGAGGGCCTTCATCGCCGGCTCGATCTCGAGCAGGCGCAGTTCGACCGGCGTGTCCGCGCCGAGCATCTGGCCTGAGGCGATGCGAAAGAGCAGCTGGTAGCCGATCTGACCGGCGGCACCGGTCACGGTCACTTTAACGGGGGGCTTCATAAATCTCCTTTGATTGTCTAGAGGCGCTCGACGATGGCCGAGCCGAACTCCGAGCACGTGACCCCGGTGGCGCCTTCGATGAAGGGGGTGATCGGATTATCAGATACGTTGAGGACGCCCGCGGCGTTCAGTCTGATTCCGTCAGCCATGGCCTCATCCTAGGTCGCTCGCCAGGGGGCCTTCGAGGGCCAAAGTCACGTCCTCGCCGAGAAGAGCGCCTCGTGAATTTCACGCGTCGCGGTCGATCGATTGAGCGTGTAGAAGTGAAGTCCCGGCGCGCCAGCCTCGAGCAGGGCCTCGCAGAGTTCGCGCGCCGCGGCAATGCCTTCGGCGCGCACCGCGCCGGGTCCGCCGCGCTCGTGAGCGCGCTCGAGGCGACGCGCGAGGGCCTCGGGCACCTTCGCGCCCATGTCGGCCATGCGCGACATCCCCGAGATCGTCGTCACCGGCATGATCCCGGGCAGGATCGGCTTCACGACCCCGAGTGCGCCGACTTCCTCGACCAGACGGGTCCACTGGGAGAGCTCGAAGAAGAACTGGGTCAGCGCGAAATCGGCCGCGGCAAGCTTGGCGGCGAGGTAGCGCCGGTCGTTCGCCAGGTCGCGCGAGCGCGGATGTCCGTCGGGGTGGGCGGCGACACCGATCGAGAAGTCCCCGACGCGCCGCGCCAGTTCGACAAGATCGCTGGCGTGGTCGAGCTCGCGCGCGAGGTCCTCGCCCTCGAGCGGGTCGCCGCCCAGGGCCATGAGGTTCTCGACTCCGGCGTCGCGGTAGTGCTCGAGAATCTCGGTCATCTCGGCACGCGAGTGCCCGACGCAGATGAGATGGGCCATCGCAGTGAGATGGCCTTCGCGCTTGATGCGCGTCACGAGGTCGTAGGTGCGCTGACGCGACTCGCGCCCGCCGCGATAGGTCACCGAGACGAACGAGGGCCGCAGCTGCTCGAGGTCGGCGAGGGTCGCGGACAAGACCGCGGCCTCCTCGTCGGACTTGGGCGGGAAGAACTCGAAGGAGCGGGTGATCCCCTCGCGCAGCAGCGCGTCGACGCGCACGGAGCTACTCGGCGCGGCCGAAATCGTCTTCGAGGCGCACGATGTCGTCCTCACCGAAGTAGGTGCCGTGCTGGACTTCGATGAAGACCACGGGGTTCGTTCCACGGTTCTCGCAGCGGTGCTTCTGACCTAGGGCCACGTCGATCGAGTCACCGGGGTGCATCTCGTACTCGACGTCGTCGAGCACGACGGTGGCGTCGCCGTTGACGAAGAACCAGTGCTCGGCGCGCTCGGCGTGCTGCTGGTAGCTCAGGCGCTTACCCGGGGACACCACGATGCGCTTGACCTTGTGGTCGAACATCTCGTCGTCGAGCACGGTGAAACTGCCCCAGGGGCGCTCGTCGTATTCGCGACCTCGATCGTCGGTGACTGTCATCGGACCTTCTCTGCGGCTCGCACGGCGTTGTACAACAGCATGGCACGGGTCATCGGACCGACGCCACCGAGACGCGGCGTGATCCAGCCGGCAACGTCGGCGACCTCGGGCGCGACGTCGCTCATCAGCCTCGTTCCCGACCAGCTGGTGCCGGCCGCGACCACCGCTGCTCCGGGGCGCACCATGTCGGGCGTGACGAGCCCGGCGACGCCGGCCGCGGCCACCAGCACGTCGGCGCTACGCGTGAGTTCGGCCACGTCATCGACACCGGTGTGCACCACCGTCACCGCGGCGTTACAACCAGGGCGCTTGAGGGCCATCAGCAGCGCCAGCGGGCGCCCGATCGTAAGTCCGCGCCCGATGATCACGACGTGACGTCCTTCGACGGGTACGTGGTAGCTCGCGAGCAGCTCGACGATGCCCGCCGGGGTGCACGGCAAGGGGCCCGGCGCGCCCATCACGAGGCGCCCGAGGTTGACCGGGTGCAGGCCGTCGACGTCCTTTCTCGGATCGACGCGCACCAGCACCTCCTCCTCGTTCATGCCCGCGGGCAGCGGCAGTTGCACGAGTATCGAGTGGACCGCGTCGTCGGCGTTGAGCCGGTCGATCTCGGCCTCCACCTCGGCCTGGGAAGCGCTCGCGGGTAGGTGCACGCCCACCGAGTGCACGCCGATTGCCTCGCAGTCGGCGTGCTTCATCGCCACGTACTTCGCGCTCGGGCCGTCGTCGCCGACGAGCACCGTGGCCAGTCCCACGCGCACCCCGCGCGCGCCGAGCGCGCCGACGCGGTCGGCGAGTTCCATCTTGATTCGGGCGGCGACGCGCTCGCCGTCGAGTAGTTCGGCCATGTCTCTCCTAGTGTCGGAAGTGACGCTCGCCGGTGAGCATCATGACGATTCGCGCGGCGTTGGCCGCCGCGATCACCTCGGCGTCGCGCACCGATCCCCCGGGCTGGACGACCGACGTCACCCCGGCGCTGGTGAGCGACTCGAGCCCGTCGGCGAAGGGGAAGAACGCGTCCGAGGCCGCGGCCGAGCCCACCGCGTGGTCGCCGGCCTTGGCGGTGGCGATCCCGGCGGCCACGACACGCGACTGCTGGCCCGCGCCCACGCCGACGGCGACGCCGTCCTTGGCGAGCACGATCGCATTCGACGTCGTGCGCGCGCACACGCGCCAGGCGACCATCAGGTCCTCGAGCTGGCGCGGCGTCGGCTGGGCCTCGGTCACGCAGCGCCACTGCGCGAGGGGCACGCGCAGCTCATCGGCGTCTTGGACGAGGGCGCTGTGGCCGTAAGTGCGTATCGAGAGCCCGAGCGCCTCGGGCGCGGGAGCGGCGAGCAGGCGAGTCGCCTTGCGTCGCGCGCGCAAGGTGGCGACCGCCGCCTCGGAGAAGGAGGAAGCGATGATCACGTCGGCCTGGGGACCGGCGGCGATTGCCGCGGCCACGTCGTCGTCGACCACCCCGCGCAGGGCGACGATGCCGCCGAAGGCGCTCTGGGGGTCCGCGGCGAGGGCTGCGGAGAAGGCCCCGACCAGGCTCGCTCCCAGGGCGGCGCCCGAGGCGTTGGCGTGCTTGATGATGGCCACGGCCTCGCGGCCCGGCGCGTCGGCGGCGAGCTCGTGGACCAGTCGCCACGCGGCGTCGGCGTCGAAGAGGTTGAGATAGGACAGCGCCGTGCCGGCGTGCTGGACGACCTCGTCCCACCACGGACTCGTGCCCGCGATCCGGTAGCGCGCGCCGACCTGGTGGGGGTTCTCGCCGTAGCGCAGCACGTCGCGGCGCTCGAGGGTCAGGTGCAGGCTCGTCGGCAAGGTGGCCGCCAGCGGGTCGGGCGCCTCGCCGATCTCGCCGCCGGCGTCGAACCACGCGACGATTCCCGCGTCGTAGGCCGCGGTGTGCGCGAAGGCGGCGCGCGCCAGGTCGTGGCGCGTTGCGTTTGAGAGCCCGCCGGTCTCGCGCAGCTCGGCGAGGACCGCGGGATACTGCACCGGGCTCGTGAGGATGCCCACGTGGCGGTGGTTCTTCGCCGCGGCACGCACCATCGTGGGCCCGCCGACGTCGATCAGCTCGACCGACGGGTTCGTGGAGAAGGGGTAGAGGTTGCTCACGACGATGTCGATGGGCGTGATGTCGTGCTCGAGGAGGGCGGCGAGGTGCTCGTCCACGTCGCGGTCGGCGAGGATGCCCCCGTGGATCGCCGGGTGCAGGGTCTTCACGCGTCCCGAGAGCATCTCGGGAAAGCCGGTCACGTCGGCCACGTCCAGGTGGGCGAGCCCGGCCTCGGCGAGAGCCTCCGCGGTGCCGCCCGAGGCCACCAGCTCGACCCCGAGGTCGGCGAGACCCTGGGCGAACTCGATCAGTCCCGTCTTGTCCCAGACAGACAACAACGCCCTCATGTCTCCTCCAATGCGCCCTCGAGCGACGCCGGCTCACGGCCCTGCGCCAGCGCCGCCATCACCCTAGTAATTACCGCAGGGTAGAGGGCTCGCTCGACGGACTTGATCCGCTCGTGCAGCGTCTCTTCTGAGTCCTCGGGCAACACCGGCACACGGCGCTGAGCGAGGATCGGCCCCTCGTCGAGCTCAGCCGTCGCCAGGTGGACCGTGCAGCCCGACTCGCTGACATGCGCGGCGAGCGCCTGGGCGACCGCGTGCCAGCCTTTGAAGTCTGGCAGCAGGCTGGGGTGCGTGTTGAGGACGCGCCCCTCGTAGGCCGCGGGGAACGTGCTCGTGGTCACGGTACCGAAACCGGCCATCGCCACCAGGTCGATGTGCTGGTCCGACAGCGCTCCCACCAGCGCCGCCGAATAGGCCTCGCGGTCAAAGCCGGCCGTAAAGCCCCCATAGTCGCGCCGATCGACGAGCGTGGTCGCCACGCCAGCGTCCTCGGCCAC
>JAJXTB010000141.1 GCA_021784205.1 Actinomycetes bacterium | reverse complement strand
CAGGGAAACCTCGGCCGGGTCGCTCAGGATGCCCAAGCGGTGCAGGCCCTCGGCGAGGACCTTCATCGCCGCTTCGTGGGGCGCGCGGAAGTTTGCGCCGGGCCTGACCGCGGCGATGCCGGCCTCTTGGGCGGCGAGCACCAGGTCGTAGATGCGCCGCTGGGCGGGGCTGAACGTCCCGTTGATCGGCATCGTGCGCGTCACGTCGGCGGTGTAGAGGTGGTGGCACTCCACGCCGGCGTCGAGCAAGAGAAGGTCGCCGGCGTTCACCGCACCGTCGTTGGTCATCCAGTGCAGGATCGTCGCGTGGGCGCCGGCCGCGGCGATGGTGCCGTAGCCCACGTCGTTGCCCTCGACGCGCGCGCGCAGGTTAAAGACACCCTCGATGACGCGTTCGCCTCGCCCCTGGGCGGCGGGCAGAGCGCGCACCACGTCTTCGAAGCCGCTCACCGTGTGCGCGATGGCGACTTCGAGTTGGGCGATTTCGAAGTCGTCCTTTACGAGACGCATCTCGGCGAGCACGACGCCGACACGAGCGTCGTCCTCGTGAGGGGCCACCAGCGAGTCGACCCAGGCGTCGACGCCCCGGTGGGTGAGGACGCTGGTAGAAGAAAGATCGACGAGGTCCTTCTCCAACTGGTCCAGGGGCGCGGCCTCGATGTCGTAGTAGGCGCCGGCCTCCTCGGGCCCGCGACGCGGCCCCACCCACAACTCGCCGTAGCGCGCGTCGGTGATGAACTCGTGGGTGCGCTGGTCGCGTCTCGCCGCGACGTAGAGAGTCGCGCGCGATCCTCCGGCGATCGGTGTGATGACGAGGACACCGTCGGGCTCGTCATCGCCGGTCAGGTAGTAGTAGTCGGTGTCGGGTCGAAAGCGGTAGTCGGTGTCGTTGGCGCGCACCTTGAGATTGCCCGCCGGGATGACGAGGGTCGAGCCGGCGAACGTCGCGGCGAGGGCCTCGCGTCGACGTCGAGAGTGGGCGGCCGCGACGTGCTCGTCGCGCGAGGGGGCGACCTCGTCCCAGTTGCTCGTCAGGTGCTCGAGGAACGCGCGGGGCATGGCGGGGCGATGCGCCCCGACCCACACCCAGTTCTCGCTCAGGGGATTCTCAGCGTTGACGTCGGGTTCGAGAGAGTCGCTCACAAGGGCCAATGTAGTGCGCGACGCCTCGAACGGACCTGGGCGAGCGTGTAAGAAGGGTGAAGCGTCGGACAGGGAGGTGACATGGGTCATCGCAGGGAGCACGCCTTTCGCGTGCTGGCCCAGCGAGTCACGCCCGAAGTCGGAAGCTACCTGCGCCGGCGGCTCTACCCGCTGCCCTACTCTGACCTCGACGACCTGGTCGAGGAGGTGCTGATCGTCCTGTGGCGACGATTCGACGACGTGCCGGCGGGCGCCGAAGTGGCCTGGTCGATTGGCGTGGCGCGCAACGTCTTGCGTAACGCGCAACGCAGCGCTCGTCGCGCGGCCGCGCACGCGCCGCGTCCCGTCGTGGTGCTGGACCACTCCGCGGAGGATCGCGTCATCGCCGACGAGAGCGTGCGAGCGGCGCTCGCGGCGCTCTCTGAGGAGGATCGCGAGCTCCTGACCCTGCACGCGTGGGACGGACTGGGCCCTCGCGAGCTCGCCGCGACCCTCAAGATCAGCGAGAACGCGGTGGCGGTGCGACTGAGCCGGGCGCGCGCGCGATTCGAGGCCCAGATGAACGCGGTGACATCGTGGTGAAAGTTTTGCGCTGCGCCGACATGAAGAGGTCGTGGTGAAGATGACGTCGTTCGAGCGCTTGGTGGCGAGCGATCCCGCGCGCGATGCGCCCTACGAGACGCGCGAGCTCGACGCGATGCTCGCGCGCGTCGTGTCGACGGCCTACCCGCACGTGACCTCGTGGCGAGCGTTCAAGGCGCGCGTCCTCGCGGCCCTTGGTGCGTCGGGCGCTGTCATGGCCGTGGCCATCAGCCTCATCGCGGGAGCCGGGCCGTCACTCGCACCCCTGAGCTTTGCCGCCGCGCCCATCGTTCCCTCGGCGGCGACGAACATGTCGACGCTCGAAATCACGTCAACAGGGGTGGCGAACGCTCCGACTCGCTACGTCGCCTCGACGCTGTCAGCTCAGGCGCCCTCGCTCGCGGCCTATGGCGTCAGTGCGCCGGCCGAGGGGCCACGAGTCTTTGCCCTTGTCGCGCGCGCCCTCGCGCGGCGGGTCGGTCCGGTCAGCCGGGGCGCGACGCGCTCCGGGGGCGGCACCACGTGGACAGCGCGTGGAGAGGCGTTCTCGTCGCTCACCCTCGAGCGCGTGGGTGGTGTTGACTTCTGGAACTTCTCGTTTCCTCCGAACACGCTCGTCGCGGGTGGAACCTACGGACCCAGTCGAAGCTCGCTCGAGCGCCGCGCACTTGACGTCGTCAACCAGTTGGGCGGCGAGGAAACCGGCGTCCCCGTCTACTCGTCGGGTCTGACCTCGCGGGTGGTGGTGCCGCTCCTGATCGCGGGACACTCGACGAATCTGGCTGACACGTTCACCTTCGACTCGCTCGGCCACGTGGTGGCGGCGAGCGGTGTGATCTTCACCTTGGGGCCGCCGGTTGCCTATCCGCTCGTCTCGCCGCGCGCCGCCGCGTCCCAGGTGGCTACGCAAATGAGTCTCTTCAGCCACGCGGTGTCGACCCAGGGCTGGGTGGGCTACGCCCCCCTGGGCACGGCGACAGCGCACGGTGGACCAGGAGGCGACGTCCACCTCGAGACGTCGTCGCTGCAGTACCGCGTCGTCGTCGACGCCCATGGCACGGCCCACGCGATACCGATCTACCTCTACCGCGGCTCGGGTGGCGACAGCGCGCCCGTCGTCGTCGAGGCGACGGCGATCGACCCGCGCTACATCAGCTACGAGGTTCACGGGTCCTCGCTTCCCTGAGCCTCTAGTCTCGGCCTCGTGTACTTTTCCGTTGACGTGACCGACGACGTGGCACTGATCACCTGGGACGACGGCGAGAATCGCGTCAACCTCGACTCACTCGCCGCTCTACACGGCGTGCTCGATGACCTCGTCGCGACGTCGGGACCCCTCGCGTTCGTGCTGACCGGCGTGGGCAAGTTCTTCTCGAACGGTCTCGACCTCGCACGCTTTGGCGATCGGCCCGAGGAGATCACGGCCACACTCGAGGAGTTGCATCGAACGGTCTGTCGCCTACTCACTTTTCCGGCCTACGGCGTGGCCGCCCTCAACGGACACACCTTCGCTGCGGGAGCACTGCTCAGCTGCGCGTTTGACCACCGGGTGATGCGCGCCGATCGCGGCTACTGGTGCATGAACGAAGCCGACATTGGCCTACCCCTCGACGAGAAGCTCGCGGCGATTCTCTTCAATCGTCTACCGCGCGCGAGCGCGATCGAGGCCATGCTCACGGCGCGTCGATACGCCGCGAGCGAGGCTCAGGCCGCGGGCATCGTCGAAGACGTCGTGGCGCCCGCCGAGGTGCGCGAGCGCGCCCTGTCAGTCGCCGCCATGATGGCCAGCAAGGATCGTCGCGTGCTCGCCACGCACAAGAAGATCGCCCACCGTGACGTGGTGACGTTCCTCGGCCACCCCGAGTATCTCTAGCGCGACGACGTTCGCTCGACGAAGCGCCACGCGCCGGGCAAGGCGAGCCCCGCGAGCGCGGCCTTGATCGCGTCGCCAATCATGAAAGGGCGCAACCCCAACGACAGCGCGCTGGCGAGTGAGACGTGTAGCGAGACGGCCAGCCAGGGCAGCGCCACGGCGTAGATGGCGAGTTCGCCGGCGAGCATCGAGAGAACGGCGCGCGTCACCGTGCGCTCCTGAGCGCGCTCGGCGAGCGCGCCCGTGAGGGCGCCCGCGGCGAGAAAGCCGAGGAGGTAGCCCACGAGAGCGATTGGCACGTGACTCGTGTGTCCGGCGAACCACGGCACGCCCGCGAGTCCCGCCATGACGTAGAAGGTCAGCGACGCGTTCGCGCGCCGCGTCCCGAGCGTCGCGCCCACGAGTAGCACGCCGAGGGTTTGACCAGTTAGGGGCACGGGAGTGAAGGTGAGGGGAATCGAGATCTGGGCGAGTGCGCCCACGAGGGCTGATCCCCCCACCACGAGGGCAACGTCGCTCGCGAGAGACCGCGAGAAGGTGTCGGCGAGTACGCGTCGGGGAGACGCGGCGATTACGCGGGTGTTCAAGTGGCTCCTTTGTGCGAGCCCACCCTAGGCGAGTGCTACGAGAGCCAACCCTGATCGCGGGCGATCTGCTCCACGTCGCCGATGCGCATGCCGGTGCGGTGCTGGAGAGTGCGAATCAGACCACCCGCCTCGTAGAGTGACTCGTGGGTACCGGTGTCGAGCCAGGTCGTCGCGCGCGAGAGGACCTCGACGCGAAGCTCCCCACGCTCGAGGTACGCGTTGTTGAGTGCGGTGATCTCGAGTTCGCCGCGCTCGCTCGGTCGCAGCTGTCGCGCGAAGTCCGAGGCGCGCTCGTCGTAGAAGTAGATGCCCGGCACCGCGAAGTTGCTCTTGGGCACGGGCGGCTTCTCCTCGATGGAGAGCACGCGGCCCGCGTCGTCAAACTCCACGACGCCGTAAGCGGTCGGGTCACTCACCTGGTAGGCGAAGATGAGCGCCCCGTCGACCTGAGAGTTCTGGGCGAGGTGGGTGCCCAGGCCGGGTCCGTAGAA
>JAJXTB010000040.1 GCA_021784205.1 Actinomycetes bacterium | reverse complement strand
TGGACCTTTTCGTCATGCCCACAGCGTTCCAGCCCGCGACATCTGTCGCGTACTCCACCAACGCTGGTCACCGGATGGGGCCAAATTGGATGCTCAAGGTGGGGCCGAATCAGGTAATCACACCCAAGCGCTTGGAGGAAGGGGACCATCAACAGGTCCGGCCACTGCAAGCACGCGATCGGCATCTTCATCGCTCACGGTGTTTGGGACAGTCCGCAATGATCCACGCGAGGTGGATGACGGAACGGATGAAGACGCCACTGCCACGGTGGAAGAGACACTCCGCCCGCCGCCAACGCTCTCGAGTGCCAAGAAAGTCTCGTGCCCTATCTCCACGATTCCGTGCTGCCGATTCCATCCGGCAATGTCCGTGTCCGAGTCGGGCACAACGTTTTCGAACTCCCGGTAACCAGCCAAGTGAGCGCGGAAGCGGCCAGGCGCAACTTCCTCGATCGAGACGACATGGGCCTTCGCGACAAAGGCTTTCCTAGGTTCTGCGAACGCCTTTCCAGTCCGGTGGAAGAGGACAAGAGATCCAGGACCAGCCTCCAACAGTGCCTTTCGGCCCGAGACCGACGAATCGAAGCCATATGACTCGCCGGTGATGTCGCGATACCTCTCACTGGCAGGGCTGTCCGCAACGTTCAAGATGAAGCAGCGCGGTGCACCGGTTAAGCCCCTCAACAACTTGCGATACCCGCTATTCGTGATGGTCCCGCCGCCCGTTTTCCCCCTCGCCTCACTTGAGTCGAGCGCCGGATCGTAAACCTCGCCAACAGCGGACAGCGCAGCCTCAAGTTTTCGATATGAACTCCCGTAAGACGAGGGGTCAACTCCTATCGCCTCAAGCACGCGATCAAGGAATTCGGTCGGCACGGTGCTGCCCGCGCCGACCAATGGCGGATCGATCCCGAGATACTCAGCGATTGCTGCCGTGGCCTGGCCCCGGTCAAGGCTCCCAGCACTTCCCCTAACTGACGCCACGGCGCCACCTCCAAATTCTTGCGCCTCCGCCCGTTGAAACTCAACGAATGCCCAATCTCATCCTCCAGGTTCTAAGGCGAATTCTGATGGCTAATTGCGCACCTTGGGCGTCAGCAGAGTCCCCAGTGTCTCATATACCGATTCTGCGGGTTTCAGGGAGCGGTTGAACTCTCATTACTACAAGTAGGCAGATCGAGCACCCAGGACTTCCCAGGCGAAAACGGCTCCTTCCTTCTGGACGGGGTGAACGAGCCCGGTGAACCTAGCCGGGACGCACGGACGCAGATTCACCAGGTCGCTCGCGATGCGCTCGAACGCCTTGACCGCTGGCTGCAGAGGCCACTCCCCGTACTCGAAGCCGATGATCACCACCGCCTGCCTCGCCGCAAAGCCCGACTGGGCCAGTTTCACGCAGTCAGTGACGGCACTGCGATCCTGCGCATAGGGCGAGAGGATGTGCATCAGGATGTTGTCGTTCGGCTTGCCGTTGTCGCCCAGTCGCCTCAGCAGCTTGACCTCGATGGCCCAGTCCGAGTCTCCGCGCAGATGCACGTCGCACTTGATGCGCCGTGATCGTGGATACGGAACGTGTGTATCCACGCTGACCCCGTTCAGCCGAGTCTCGATGGCGGCCAACGCGAGCTCGACCATGCGGTCCTCGCTGTGCGCGCCAATCCCGGGCTGATAGATGGTGCCGGTGCGTGACGGCGGCGGCACCGGCCGAAGGCGTCCGCCCCCATCAGTCCCACCGCAAGGAGGTCAATGAACTGCTGCAGCTCCATGCTGGGAGGCTACCCAGTCATGGGGCCCTGAACACTGCTCGACCTACGCGGTCAGAGCATCGGCTACCGTCTGCTGGGCGGCCCGCCCGCGCCGAGAGGGGGAGGGATGTCGGTAGAGAACCAGCAGTTCTCGAGCGAGCGTGCCTTCTACCTGCTCTACAAGGAGGCCGTCGAGCGCGACCCCGTTCTTCTCCGAGAACTCGTGGCCGCCATCGACGCAGTGCTCACCCGCTACAACACCAGCGTCTGGGAGAACCGCTTCATCGTCGGCGGCGTCGTCGAGCAGATCATCGGCGCCTCGGCGCGCGACCTTGGCCTCGACGTTCAGAACGCCGGCAAACAGAACCAGGGATACGACCTCGAGCTGGACGGCCCGAACGGGGCAGGCATCTCGATCAAGGGCGTCTTCGCCACGACCAACGGCATGCACAACCTGGTCAACGTTCGCGGCTCGGACCCGGAGCGGGACCTGCGAGATCGCTGGACGACCGCCACCATCTTCGTCATGGCCGAGGTCGGGATCGGCTACACGGACCCTCTCTTTGGTGCAGAGTTCCTCAATCCGACGAACGATGCCCTCCAGATCTCGGGCCGGCTCCTGAGACAGTGGTGGGAGGCGCACCCTGAGTGGCTCATCAGCGCGCCGATCCCGAGGAAGCCCGACGTCCCCGCCACGCGTGTCGCCTCCGACGCGGTCTCCTTGGACATCTTCAGCGACTTTCCCCGACTCCAGCGAGGCTGGCGCCCAGAGATCTAGGCGACCGATTCGTTGCGCTCGGGTCCCATCGCCTCCAGCACCTCGTCAGGGCTGTCCGGCGCGTCCAGCACTGCCTCGAGAAGTCGCGGCCGCGTGATCTTGAGTACGTCCTGGTCCCTCTCAACGTGGCGACGAAGTATGTGCCAGACGGCACCTACTGAGACCCCGTTGCCGAGTTGACGGTAGGTCGCCGCCGGGCGCTGCTCGCCGAAATCGAACCACTCGGGCAGTCCCTGCAGGCGCGCCGCCTCACGGGGCGAGAGTCGTCGCTCTCGACTGCCGACGATGCTGGTCTGCGTGATCGCCACCAGCGCCGGCAGGTAGGTGGGACGCTTTGCCCGAATCCCGGAGGGGCGAAAGTGCATCACCGTGTCCCAGAGCCGCGGAGTGTCCTGGGCCTGCCACTCGAGTTTGCGTCGCGACGGCGGGAAGGCATCTGTGTAGACACCCCAGCGCTTGGCCCACCTGTCGATCACGCCACGGTACTCGGCGTAGAAGTTCGCGTTCTTCATAATGAAGTCCGCCTTCCACTTCGGCTCAAGGGCGAGATCCTCCTGACTGAGTGACGACGGCTTCACCCAGCTGTCGGCCCAGAGCGGGAAGCCGGGCAGGCGGCGACCTTGACGCTCCTCCCACATGAACTGCACAAAGTCGTCCCACGCGTCAATCCAGAGCCGCTCGGCATCGCTCAACTCGCATCCCTCGACCTCGTGATCTGGGTCCAGAGGCAGGTCGTCCTCGAGGCTCCAGGTCTTGGGGTCCCAGCCGCCGACGGATCGGTTGTCAGCGACGGGATCGGCCACGGGCTCGAAGCCCCGGCGCTTAGGCAGCCGGGTCGCGGTGATGAAGACCCGCTCGCGCACCTGGGGTCGCCCGCCACGCTCTCGCGGCAGGAGGTGGGGCGAGAACACCGCTGGGTCATCAGCGACGCGATAGCCCTCCATGCGCAGCGTGTCGATGATCACATCCCACTCGTGCTGGTGTCGCGGTCCAGCGAGGTTACGCACGTTCTCGAGAAGGACGACAGCCGGGCGGCGCACCTGAATGATCTTGAGGATGTTCCAATAGAGAGTCCCACGGGTCTCCTCCATCCCCCGCTGGGCACCACTCTTCGAGAAGGGCTGGCAGGGGAATCCCGCGCACAGGACGTCGTGCCGAGGCACGCGCATCACGGCGTCATTGGCGTCCTCGGTGATGTCGCCCAGAATGTCCATGCCCCAGTTCCGCTGGTAGACCGCCGCCGCGGCCGGGTCGATCTCGACGCCGTAGACGCACTGGCCGCCGAGAGCGCTGAGCGCGGCGTGGAATCCGCCGATCCCGGCAAACAGGTCAACGAAGGTGAAGGTGGGGCGGCTCACGGGGCCAGCTTACCTGGGCACCCTCACAGGGGGTGGATTCCCGCAGACCGCCCGACCTGCATCTCGCCCCCCGCGAGTGGTGTCCAGGCGTAGTTACTCGCTACTCAACTCCCCTCTCTCGAGCTCTTCGAAGAGCGGAACCCCGAGGCGGTCGACAACCTCTCTCATGCGCTGCAGGGGTCGCCTGTCGTAGCGCAGGGTGGTCTGGACGCGCGCGTGGCCCACCAGCCTGGCGACCTGGAATACGTCGACCCCGCTGTCGAGCAGTGACGTCACGAACCACCGCCGCAGATCATGAGGCGCGAGCGGCGGATCAAGCCCCACCTCCTCACTGCGGTGCCGCAACCGCTTCCAGAACTGGTGGTCGGAGACGGCAACCGCCGTGAGATGGCCACCCCGGCGCAGTCCTGGGAAGAGGGGCCCGTCTTCATCGCCTCGGACTGCAATCCATCGCCTCAGGTGATCCGCTGTAGCACGGTGAAGAACGGCGACCCGCCGACCACCACCCTTCACGTGCAGAAGCACCTCTTCACGCTCGAGATCTAGATCCGCCGTCGCGATTCCGACGAGCTCGCGGCGTCGCGCGCCGGTCGTCGCGGCGAGCGAGATCATCGCCAGGTCGCGCAGCCCGGCAGCAGGACTCGCATCGTATCGACAGCATTGGAGGATGCGGAACAGGTCCGCCGCATCGAACGCCAGTGACTTCGGATCGCTCGAGACGCGATGGACCTTGGTGCCCTCGAGGACCTGCATCGCCAGCTCGAAGTCGGCCACGCCCCTGAGTGCCAGGTGTCGCAGCAGCGAGCGCATGGCCAGGACGTACTTGACCGACTGCTCGCGGCCGTATCGGTCGACGAGGCGCTGCTCGACGGCCTCGAAGAACTCGGGCAGGTCGAGGGCCTCCCACGCGAAGAGCTCGACGTTGACCGGCGCGCGACGATCGAGGCCCTCGAAGGCCCGCACGATCGCGCGCAGCGCCGAGGCCATCGAGCGTCGCGAGGTGGCCGCCGGGAAGCCCGCGAGCCACGACCCGATGACCGCGGCTCGCTGGGCGTCCTCGTCGGTGACCGAGCGCAGCGCCCCGCTCACTGCTCACCCCCCGTGCGGCGCCGCCGCTCCAGGAAGGTGACGTCGAGGCGCAGGAGGACCTCGCGGTCCTCGAGCTCGGTGCGCCGGTCGTAGATGAGGGTGGTCTGCACGTTGACGTGCCCGAGCAGGCGCTGGAGCGTGAAGGGGTCGACGCCGTCACGAAGGGCCCGAGTGGCGAAGGTGCGCCGCATGTCGTGGCTCGTGAAGCGCTCGCTGATCCCCGCCGCCCTCGCCCGGCGCTCCAGCAGCTGGGAGACGCCATACGGGGTCAGGGCCTTTCCCGGGCGGGCCGTCGAGTCGAAGACGGCGCCCGGGTGATCGCCGCGCACCTTCAGCCACGCGGCGAGGAGCTCCGTGGCGCTCGGGGCCAGCCAGACGCCGCGTCGGCGCCCGCCCTTGGAGCGCACGGAGAAGCTCGCTCCCCCGTCCGGACTGATCGTGAGATCGCCCATGTCGATCTCGCTCACCTCCGAGACGCGCAGGCCGGTGGAGAGGAAGACCGCGATCAGCGCCGTGTCGCGCGCGTCGAGACGCGCGCTCGCGGCGCTCTTCGTGTTGAGCAGGCGGCGGATGTCGGCGAGGGAGATCTCTCGCCCCGCGCCGCGCGTGGGCGATCCCGGGACCGGAAGGCAGGCGAGCAGGCGCTCTCGGTGCGCGACGCTCATCAGCCCGGCGGCCGCTGAGTGACGGATCAGCCGTCGCACGACCCCCACCAGGTTCTCGCGCGACTTCGCGTTGGAGTAGCTGCGTCGCAGCAGGTCCGTGTAGGCCGTGGCGACCTCGGGGCTGAGACAGTGCCAGGGGAACACCTCGACGGGCACCGTCGCGTACCTCGCGTCGAAGCCCGCCGCAATCAGCAGCGCCCGGGCGCGACGCGCCTTGATGACGTAGGCGCGCATCGAGGCCTCACGAGCGTCCCGCCCAGCGAGGTAGCGCGAGAACGGGCGCTGATCCTGCGCCAGCTCGAGGAGGGCGTCGGGTGAAGCAGGAGCCGTTTCACCCCGCTTCTCGCCGGCCCGCCGGAGCCGCGCCCGCTCGACAAGAGCGTCCTCGCTGCTGCGATCTTGACGTCCCTGTTCGTTCGCGCTGGCGCCCCGAACCGCATCGTGCTCTTCGTGTTCCATGCTCATCCTGGTGCCTCCTTGGCCTCTCTGTGCACTCGATAGGGAACGAGAACGAGTCGTCTCGTTCCCTATCGGCCCGCCCTTCGGGCGGAGCGAGGTTGACAGTCCGGCGTGTTCCCGATCACGCAAGCAGCGTGAAGTGGGGTTCCTGGGTTTCCCCAGGACTTGCGCGTAATCGGCCTCGCGGGCAATCACTCTGACCCCGTTCATTGACACGCAAGGTGGAAGAGGCGAGAATTCACGAAAGCCACTCATCCGAGAAGACCACTGTCAGGCCCACGAGGAGGACGAAGCCACGGATTCTCCCCCTGAGCTCGAAGGTGACGCACGGGCCGCCGTCAATCACCGCGGCAGTCACCTTCAGATCATCGCGTCCGCGGGATCAGGCAAGACCGAAGTGGTCTCGCAGAGAATTGCCGGACTCCTCGCCGACAACGTTCCGGCTCGGGGAATCGTCGCTTTCACCTTCACGGAACGCGCCGCCGAGGAACTCAAGAATCGAGTCACTCGCAGGGTTGAACATCGCCTGGGAACGAACGCCCGCGATCTGCTCGGCGGGCTGTTCGTCGGCACGATTCATGCGTACTGCTTTCGGTTACTCCAACAGCACGTGCCTCGCTATGGCGCATATGACGTTCTCGACGACAACCAACTCACGGCCTTCCTTAGCCGTGAGGCAAGCCGATTGAACATCCGGCAACTCGATCCCGCCGGCCGCGATCGCAACTTCGCATCAATCGCGAACTTCCTCAAGAGCGTCGACGTGGTGGAGAACGAGCTACTTGATCCGTCCGAAATGCCCGAGCCGTTCCGCTCGGTCCTCTGCGACTACCTCGCAGCGCTCGAGCGATATCGCTTGATGACCTTCGGGCAGCAAATCGTCCGGGCGGTGCAGGAACTTCAGAGACCCGAGGTCCTCGCGAGTGTTCACGGCGAACTCCGGCACCTGATCGTCGACGAGTACCAGGACGTGAACCCAGCGCAGGAGCACCTCATTGAACTTCTGGTTGGCCCGCACGTCGAACTCTGTGTCGTCGGCGACGATGACCAGGCGATCTACCAGTGGCGAGGTTCGGACGTGGCCAATATCGTTGGCTTTCGCAGCCGCTATCCGAATGTCGCCACCTTCTCGATCGCCGTCAACCGACGGAGTCGACCGCAGATCGTCGAACGTGCGAACCAGTTCGCCACGACGATTCCCGGACGGATCCCCAAGACGATGCAACCGCACCGCCCCTCAACCGGCCGTATGGAGGTTATCGCCTGGGAGTCTGATACCGAACTCGACGAAGCCAGCCGGCTCGCCAGTATGGTTCTCGACCTGCACGACGCCGGAGTCCAGTTCCGAGACATCGCCGTCCTCGTTCGGACGAGAGCGTCCTACCCGAGAATTGTTGACCAGCTCGCGACATTCAACATTCCCGTGCAGCCAGGCGGTCGCACCGGGCTCTTCGAGCAACCCGAGGCACTAGTCCTTGGTCGAGCCGTGGCTTGGCTCACCGACACCGACTGGCGAGGTGGTTCGGGTCAAGGCGCGCCTGTCAAGGACGATGCGCTCTTGGACGAGTTCCAGCATGTCTTTGCGCTGGACGGGACGGGTCGACGTCGACTGTCCGGATTCCTACAACTGTGGAAGGAGGCGACACCAAGTACCTCTCGCCGAGCCGACCTAGTGGGCGAACTGTATGAACTCCTCGACGAATTGGATGTTCGCCGTTGGGACCTGTCCGACCAGCGTCAGGTCAACCGAATGGGCTCTCTGGCGCGCTTCTCCGCCCTGCTGGCGGACTATGAGTCGGTCCGCCGACGGGCACGTCCGGATCTTGACGTTGTCGGCGAACAGGTGGGAGGAGAGGACAGAGGGACCTGGTACTACCGGAATCTCGCCCTCCACATCATCAACTACGCGCACGGTGCGTACGAGGGATTCGACGGCGAGCCCGATTTTGCACTCGATGCCGTAGACCTCACGACCATCCACCGCGCCAAGGGGCTTGAGTGGCCTGTCGTGTTTGTACCATCGCTCACCGCCAGCCGCTTCCCCACGACAAGGACCGGACGGCGTCAGCCATGGCTGGTTCCAAGAGAACTGTTCTCGGCAACGCGATACGAGGGGAGCGACTCAGACGAGCGGCGACTCTTCTACGTGGCGTTGACTCGCGCTCGGGACCGGGTCTCCTTGTCCCGGCACCAACGGGTAGTGGCGAGAGCCGTCTCACCGAGCCCCTACTGGCTCGAGCACCAAGACCTCCAGATCGATCCGGCAAGCCTCTCGCTGCCGGCGGTTGAAAGCGCCAGAGCTACCGAGGACGATCCCATCGTGGTCTCGTACAGCGAGATGGCGACCTTCCTCGATTGCGCGCAGGCCTTTCGGCTCCGGTCGTTGCTGGGGTTCCAGCCGCGCCTCGCACCGGAGCTTGGCTATGGCAAGGCCGTACACCACGCCTTGCGCATTCTCGCCGAGAACACCCGTTCGACAGGTGACCTGCCTCGCCCAGCCGACATCGATCACATCCTTGACGAGAACTTCTTCCTGCCAACGGCGAACAAGCCGGCCCACCGTCAACTGAAGGATTCCGCACGGCGGCTCCTCGCCGAGTATGTCCGCTCGCACGCCGACGATCTCCTCCGCATCTGGGAGACGGAGCGGCCGTTCGAACTTCATCTCGCCGGTGTCACGATCGCGGGCCGGGCCGACGTGATCCTCGATCGAGAAGATGGCATCGAATCTGCACTGGCCATCATTGACTACAAGACGGCGACGAGCGACTCTTCCAAGCATGCCCTCCAGCTACGCGTCTATGCGGAAGCGGGTCGGAGAGAGGGGCTCGACGTCCGTGCCGCGTACGTCCATGACCTGAAGAAGGGTGCGCGGACCGAAGTCGACATCGACGCGAAAGCGACTGGCGAGGCAGAGGCGACCATGATGCAAGCCGCGGCACGGCTGCGCGCCCGCGACTACGCACCCACCCCGGGGCAACAGTGTCGGCGATGTGAAGTCCGCACGATCTGTGCCTCAGGCGCTCCTTAGCAGTATCCAAGTTCTTCGAGGTCGGCTTGGCGTAGAAGCCAGCGGGTGTCGACAGCGCCGAGGACCTTGAGGCCCTCGCGGCGCTCAACAGTCAGTGGCTCGACGCTGCTGTCGCTGAACAGGCGAAGTTCGAGCAGGATTCCTTCGGAGTCTCTCTCCGGGTGCCATCTCCTGATCGACAGTTCATCGCCGGTGTCTGGGTCCACCTGGCCCTCCAGGAGAACCGCGACCAACTCGTCATCCTCCGGATCACGACTGTTGATCGGTTGCACGAATGCAACCCCTCCGCGATACTTCAATCCGAGCGAGTCGCCCCGTATCCGTACCGCGAACCATGTGTCGTCACGTTCAGGGTCGGGGCAGGCAACCCAACCCGACGGGTCTCTTCTCGATCCGTCCGGCCGATCATCGAAGGGCACTGCTCCCTCTACCCCGTCCTGCAGTGTCGGAAGGTGGAGCGTGGGGATCGGACGCTCGATCGGCCCGACCTTCTCAGCGGCAGACTTCCACCCATCGTCGAAGAAGTACTGTTCGATATCTGAGACAGGATCGTTGATCGCGTAGACCTTGGGATCCATCAAGGCCCGCTCGACCACGTACAACCAGTACTCCCCACCCCGCTTTTGTGCCTCCGTAAACTGGGCGCTCGAGATCGCGACTCCATAGGCTCCCCACGCACCAGCGGTCGCCTTGACCTCGATGATCCTGACCCTCCCCTCGTTATCCTCGCTGCGAATGTCGAATCCGGGATTGTTCGTCGACATCTCCTCGGGATGGCGTCCATGCTCACGTTCGTAAGCAAGTACTGCTTCAACGCCCGCCCGTTCCACTTTGGCAATGCGCTCAGTGGCGCCAGAGGTTGAATCCCCCCGTGACTTGTTCACCGCATAGGTCCGGCCGCGGATCTGGACGCCAGCACTACCATTGGAGTGCTCACCAGAACTCGACGGTGGATTGCTCTCGCCTCCTCCGTTTTCACCTTTCGGTTGAACAGTTCCTTCATTCTCCTTGGCTTTGGCCTCTCCACTACTGGCGCGGCTCGGCTGAGGTCCGGCAGGACCCTTCTCTCCTTCCCTTCCAGGTGGCAAGCCGTGAGGCCCGGAGGGTGGGCCATCTCCTTCTGTTACATCTTCTGCGTCGACTTCTTCGTTCTCAGCAGAGCCTTCTGGCGGACCATCCTTCCCGAAGCCCTGGACGCTGCTCGGTTCGGCTGTCCCGGAGGAACTCTTTCGAAGCGCTGGAAAGTCCTCGTCGATCTCGGCGAGAGCCGCGGCAAAGTTAGGAGCAGCGAGAATGGCCCGCAATGCGAAGGAGACTTCGCCAAAGTGCGAGCCGTCAACGTTCAAGGCACGCGTGACTTCTCGGGCAACTTCCGGCCAGGCAACCTGTGCGTCATCTACTTCGACAAACAAGATCTGCCTGTTCTCGGGACGGAAGAGCGCTCCTCGCAGATAGGCATCGCTGGGTTCCTCACGTCCGTTGATCTCGATTGTCTGTTTGATGCGGAGATGGCTGAGCCGCACGAGTCGGACGTCCTGATAGAAGGCTTCGATCTTCTGCGCAGCGTCATGGTCGTCTTTCGAAAGAACACGAAGCAGCAATGGTTGATACGTCGTTAGTCGCTCCGTGACCACCCCGCTCCGGGGGTCATCCTCGAAATCGAGTGTGACTGGTTTTGCTGCATCGCTCAGATTCCGAACGCCTGCGGCGGCCATGGCTTGCCAGTGGTCTTTAGACATCTCGATGAGATGGTCTTGGACCTGTGGGCCAAAGCGCTCCGGGAGGCTGTGCGAGTCTCTGAAGAAGACATCAACGGGACGCCTCAGCCACGACCGTCCATCGAGGATGACTTCCGCCCCGGCCAGATCTTCGAGATCCCGCTTGCTGATCGTCTCTTCTTGCAGGCCCGTCGACAGAAGGCCCCAGCAGGCCTGGACCACTTGGATGTCATGTTCGAGGAGCGGTGCCTGCTCACCGTTATGATTCACGGCGATTTCCAGCAGCACTTCGATCGCGTCGCGCGCAACCGGTTCCTGGGCAACGCCAAGGCGATCGAGGAGTGCTTGGTACTTTGCGAACTTCGGCCCCAACTGGCGACGCCACCGACCGAACGGGTGCCTGCCCCAGTACACGTGGTCCGGGCTGACGTAGGTGTTCCCTTCAGCGAGCAGCAAACACTCTCTGTGCAGCAGTGCGTCAAGGGCGGGATCATTGGCCTCGTGATCGAGGTAGATCCACATTTCCTCGCCCACGGGTTCGCTTCGAGTGGCGCTCCAGAGAAGGTGGTCGACGACCTGCTTCGGTTTCGGGTTCGAAGAAACGCCTAGCCAATTGAGGAACCTCGCGGTCCGCTGCTGCACGCC
This sequence comes from Actinomycetes bacterium, assembly GCA_021784205.1. The sequence goes on along the minus strand of JAJXTB010000040.1, from coordinate 8,852 downwards.
CGCAGATACGTCGATGAATAACGCCTGACTCGCGAAGAGCGACTGTTGGAACATCGTGTACACGGCGCTCGGCAAGTGCCCACGCCGGTGATCGTTTACGGCAGGCAACCAGTGAATGGTCTGCAGGCGAGCGTACTGGGTCTTGACCGACTCAGGCTGGGAGTCGAACTGCGCTCCCACGTACTGGAGGATCGCCTCAGCAACTTCCCGATGATCGTGAGTTCCTGGCCGAAGCTGAAGTTCTTGGCAGCGGGCTACCACATCAGCTGGCCTCGGCTCTTCGGCGGCGCCCAACCACCGGAACAGGTCCTCGTGCGCCGCGTAGTTCTCGGGCGGAATCGCCGCGAGAGCCACGTTGTCACCGACGACAGCACACACGCGTGTGGTTAGATATACGGCACTGCTGGATCGCCACCTACCGTCCGTGCAAGGGATCAGTTCAAGGTGCTGCAAGGCCGAGCGTACCTCCGCGTCACCCTTCACCTCGGACAACTTGGTCGCCAGAACCTCCAACAGCTGTCGCCGTTCGTTGTCGCCGAGTTGGCCGTCTTTGACCGCTCGGGCAACGTGGTCCCGGCAGTAGTTCGCGAAGGAGAGGCGCTGCGCGCCGAGTTTGTCAAGAAACGGCCGTATCTCCTCGATGCCCTCGACGTCTAGGAGTCGAGCTAGTCCGAGTTCGTCCTTGAAGTCTCCGGGGAGTGCAAGTTCCGCAAGTGGTCGCGCGCCTGAAGCAGTTGGAAAGATCGAAAGGCGCGCAATCCGTGCGCACTGAGCATCGTCGAGTTCACTTTCATGATCGAAGAACCACTTCAAGAGTTCGAGTCGAGTGCTCCTCCCTACGTTGGCGTCAGCAGATGACAGGACATCTTCGACCCAGTCGAGCACGAGTACTGGTGTGACTTCCGAAACCATCGCTGCAAGTTGTGACTCGGCTCCAAGCCGGTCTGAGTCCAGGAACGGGACTTGGATCCGCAGATCCGTGAGCACGGCTTGCGTACCTGGATCCGTGCGGTACAACTCCGCGACAGGCCACAGTGCGCCGTCCACGCCTGGTACCACAGCGCAGCCTCTCAATTCTTCCTCAGATTCCCGAGTAGATCGACCTTGAGTCTTCAAGAGGAAGTCGATGAGTGCCCAGAGAGCTTCGAGAGAAGACCTCTCCGCGAGAGAGTCAGCTCGCCCCTCAGGAATCCAGGGTGTGTCCAGATCCTTCGAGTGGAGGGCATGTACTAGGTCCCCGAGATTGAGCACGCGGATTGGTGTGTCGCCACGAAGCCGAAACCAGTCAGCTCGCACTTTCGGATCAATGAGGTGAATATCAAGATCAGTCAAGAGTGAGGCAGCGGCCAACTCGGTTTCGTCAGCCCAGAGACGGACGGATTCAACGGTGGCTCGTCCCCCCGCCACCTTCGGAACGACATTCGCGCTGGGAAGTGCGCGCGCAATCTCCGGCCAGAATGCTCCGAGGACTGGGTTGATCCGCTCCCGTTCGAGCCTCCCTTTAAGGTCAGCGGCCGAAACGAGAAGTCTTACGAACTCTGCGTCGCCCATGAAGTCCGCGATCTCCTCCAGGTTCTCGGCGAGCACCTTTGCGGCTGCCTGGACTGCAGCACGGTTCCATTCGCCTTCTATTCCGTCAGTTTCTGATTCGTCGAACCGGACTCCCTTTCGATCACTTGTTGGGAAGAATTCGGCATTCACGATCAAAGGGAGGTGTGTTTGCTCCTTTGTAGGCAACGTTGCGTAGAAGAACCCCGCCGAGCTTGCCTTCTTCGGAATGGCGATCTGCACATCAGCTGATCGACTCTTCTTAATAGTGCTCCTGGGTATCAATCGCAGTTCTTCCGCCCTCAACTTGAAGTCGCCGTCTAGTACCAACCACTCCTTGTCTGTCTCCGAGGGTGCTTCTTCTGTACGAACGACTAAGACCCGTGGATCATTTATGTCTCGGCTTCGCTCGAACCTGAGCTTTTCCGAATTGCTTACGGCTTCGATGACAGAGATTCTTTTGAGAAATGGCATCGCATCCGGAATTGTGGATTTCAAGTCATGAAAGAAACGGTCGATAGTGTGTCGTGTAATCGGATTCTTCTCGATCGCCTTACGGAATTCCGACAACTCGAGCACCCACGGCAACTTGAATGTCGTACCAGGGTCCGAAGGCTTCCTTCGTGCTCCCTGAATTCGGCTCTGCGCCGGCCTCATTTCATCGACTATCCAGTGCTCCCCATGGGAGATGAACTCTGGTCTGTCTGTCACCTGGTACACGGCTGTGAAGCCGATGCCGAATGCTCCGGTGGTGCCTGGCCGCTCACCCTTGTCCCAGCTTGCTACCGTCCGGAAACTGTGGAAGTCACATCGATGACTATTCGGATTTAATTCAAGCCACTTGCATGTGGACGAGGTTAGTTGTTCGCAGCTGGTAAAGACACCATCGTTATAGACGACCAGTTCCTCATTTGTTACAGTGAACTTCATCACAGTCGCACCGGGAGGTGGTTCTTTCGCATCGTCTGCGTTCTGGATCAACTCGTAGATGAGAGTGTCTGTGCCGCTGAGGTCGCGGAGGATGCGCCTGATGTTCCCGAGATAATCAATGTCTCTCGGGATGTCCTCGTACTCCTCGTCCATCCCACCCCACCCCCATAATCACAGAAACGAACTGACCGAAGGCAACACATCAGACCAATTCGAGCCAGACTATATTCCCCCATGTCGGCAAGCCACTCCTCAGTGAGTGGGACGGCCCAGAACGAATCGACTTCTAACCTTGCGAATAGGTACCCGCAAAGAAGTGCCAACGTGCCCCTAGCCCACCCTGAGTGATTCCGATAAGCAGCAGACACTCGGCGTGCGACCGAGCGAATGTCGTGTCCGTGAGCACGGACCTCACGATCTCAGCCATGGCCCACCTCCCCGTGAATGTCGATTCCCTCCAGGACGAGGTGCCAGCCACCCGAGTTCTGCGACCAGAAGGCGAAGTCCTGGTTGAGGATCTCGACCAACCCCGGGGCGCTGCCCTGATAGCCGGCGATGACATCGTGGTCAGTGCCCTGCACGGTGCGCAGGCGCGCCCACGCGAGCTGCGTTCCTGAAACGCCCGGTGCGCGGTAGAGACCGGGCTTGATGTCGACGCCCACCAGGTACGTCCCGTCTCCGAAGGAGTCGCTGTTAGTCGCACTGTTGGCAGCATGAACCACTGGAAGTCGGGCTTCAGCGGCGAGCGTCGCGTTCGTCAGGTCGTTCAACCGGATCCCACGCTCGTGGCGTAGCTGCTGCGCCTTCTTCTTGTGCGACGAGCCCCAAAGCAGAGCCAGGATCGACACGATGAGTAGCCCGTCCACGATCACGCCCCTCTGCCGAGTTGGCGGCCGCTCACAAGTACATCCCCCACGAGAGGGGATCGAACTCGCTCTCGATCTTGATCGTGGTGCCGAGGCGCTGGTAGATCTCGGCGATGGTGAGCGGCCCGTTGACCTCGTGCTCCGCTCCGAGGCGCTGTCGGGCTGCGCTGACGTCGAAGGGGCTGAACTCCACCGTCGCGAGACACCGCCCTGGGCGCAGCAGCGCCCGGTCGAGTTCGGCCGGTGCCGCGTTGGTCGTGATGAGAAGCAGCGAGTTGTTCGAGGCCCCGACCACGCCGTCGGTGATGTTGAGGAGGCGCGAGATGCTCATCGGACGAGTCCCCTGGGCCTCCACGATCTGATCGGCGTCCTCGATCACGATGATTCGGCTCGACTTGCCAGCCCCCGAGCGGCTCACCCGCAGCATGTACATCGGGTCCTCGAAGAGGACCTCGGGGTCAAGCACCACCGCCCCCTCGGCCCACTCCTTCCAGGTCGACAGCAGCGCGCGCACCGCCCAGGTCTTGCCCGTGCCCGGAGGTCCGTGCAGCACGACGATGCGCCCGCCGGCGCCGCGAACCTCGGTCCCGCTCAAGCCGATCAACTCGTCCATCGCCGTGCGCGTGCGCGCCGGATAGTTATCGGACACCTCGCCCCAGGCGACGTCCCGGTAGGTGCAGGACGCCGTGTCCTCCTTCGTCAACACGCGGACGTTGGTGACGTCGACGGGAACGATGCGCGTGTCGAGCTTGGCGGCGAGCAGCTGGCAGATCTCGGTTGCCCGCACGAGGCTCGCGGCTCCGATGTCGAAGACCGCGTAACCAGTACTGGCGTCCACGAGACCCCACCAGTCGGTGCCGCGCATGAGCATGTCGAAGGCGCGGTGGTTGTCCGAAGAGGCCACCATGCCCAGGCACTCGTAGCCGGGCAGCAGGTCGGCGAACTGGTGGAAGACGGGCTCGTCGGTCGTTCCGAAGTGGACCATGACGTGAGCGACGAAGCGGAAGTCGCCCCGGCCCAGGGCGTCGAAGAAGCCCTTGCGAAGGATCGAGGTCGTGCTCTGGTGAAGGTCGACGGGTGCATAGGGGATCTGCAACGGGCCGCCCTGTTCGAGCCCCGCGACAGTGGTGTCGATAGCGGTGATGGTCATCGGCTCAGAGTGGCGACCTCGTGTCACACCGTGTCGCTCGCCGAGAGAAGTCCCTCGTCAGAGGCGGCGACAATTAAATCACACGAGTGGAATTCACATGAGGCACCACCGGGCACCTGAGCCCAACGGCCCAAGGCGAGGCGCGTGGCGTTCTCGACCTCGATCACCACGATGATGAGCCCGTCGGTGAGCTCCGCGACTCGTCGGACGCTCAGTCGCCGCGACCTCGATAAGTCGATCGCACGCTCATGCGCCATGGTTTGTCTCACACTCCACAGGAAGATCAGGACGAAGAAGAGGAGAAAGCCGGCATCCGTTCATGCGCCTCCATGCCCGAGCGTTCGGCTCACAACCTGCTTGCCGCGTACGCCCACCAGGTGTGGTGGACGAAGCTGGCACGTGGGACAGTCATCGGTCATGTCGTGAATGGACCGGTAGAGATCAGACCAGGCCCGCACGGACACCTCGCGTCGATAGAGGCGACGCAGACGCCACCTCCAGGCCCGACGAGGAGCGAAGAGCGTCAGGTCGAAGCGCGCCACGCCACGGCGCGGAACGAAGGACTGGGCGAACACCAACTCCGAGTCCACGCACCGGCGTCGGGTCACTCGCCGCAGCGTGCGTCGTAGCGCCCGGCGTGACGTGCCGAGACGCCTCAACGCGGCCCCGAGGCCCACGAGACGGATGGCGCTGAGCGAGTAGAGGATCTCGCCACTCGTGATGCGGCGGCGGCGGTGCCGACGAGCCCGCCGTGACGCCTGACGAAGGACGTCTCGAGCGAGTGGCGTGAGCCCCATCACCGCGAGACGGGCGGGACCGGGGCGCTCACTCTGCGCAGTCAGAAGGTCGTCCAGCAGCGAGGTCGTCTGCACACCGAGCGAGTCGAACGCGCGGACCAACTCCGAGGACGACTCGCTGAGCAGGCCGATCGCCAGATCCTCGATGGTCACGTCCTGGTTGCGCGCGTGCGCGTCGCGAAGCGCTCGGGCGATCGCGGCCGAGGCTTGGTCGCTGTAGGGGCGGGTGACCATCTCAGAGGTACATACCCTTGCCGAAGCTCGTCAGCCTCGACTCGATCATCGAGCCCTCGTTGGACTTCAGGTAGAGCTCGGCCAGCGTCATCCCCGAGCCCTCGAACCGATCACCCAGGCGTTCTCCCACCGTCCTCGCATCAAGCGGACCGAACTCAACGGCGGCCAGACAGCGACCCGGACGCAGCAGGGCCGGGTCCAGCGAGGCGGGCGCGGAGTTCGTCGTCACGATCAGCAAGAAGTCATGGGACCCGCCAACGATGCCGTCTGCCACGTTGAGCAGTCGGGACAGGCCCATCGAGCGAGTTCCCCGTCGCTCAACCAACTGATCGGCGTCCTCGACGACCACGGCACGACAGGAACTGCCCGCTCCACCTCGCGTGATGCGCAAGAGGTAGAGGGGGTCGTCGATCAACTCCTCGGGGTCGACGACGATCACCCCGTCGGCCCAGGACTTCCACTCGCTCAGCAAGGAGCGCACCGCCCAGGTCTTTCCTGTCCCCGGCAGTCCGTGCAACAGGATCACTCGCCCAACCTTTCCGACGTCATCGTGCGATAGCCGGGCCAGACGGGCCAGCGCATCACGCGTCGACGACGAGTAGTTCCTCGCGACGTCAGCCCAGGCCACATCGGGATAGGCGTAGGCGACGTTGTCCATCTTGGTGGAGACCCTGACGCGCGTCACCGTCTCCGGCACCACGCGAACGTTGAGGCGGGACTCGACGCGTCGACTGAGTTCCTCGGCCTCGCCGACGTCGTTCGCTCCGATCTCGATGGACAGATGGCCGATGTCGGAGTCCAACAGCGCCCACCACCCCTCGCCGCGGAACAGGGCGTCGCAGACCCTCGCATCGCCCGCCTTCGTGACGGAGCGCACGATCACGCTGTCGGGCAGCACCTCCTTCACCGCGTCGAGCGCCGCTTCCTCGCCGCGCTCGACGGGAAAGTGACATCGCGACACGTGAATGAAGTCACCACGGCCGAGTGCGTCCAGGAAGGCCTTGCGCAGCAGGAGAGACGAGTTCGTCGAGTACTCCACGGGGGCGTACTCGAACTGGATCATCGAGCCAGGCGCATCCGCAGGAAGGAGGGAGATCAACGATTGGGCCACAGGTCAAGAGTGACCTTCCGGTGTGACAGGTTCACTCTCGCACCATCGGGTCTGCCCCCAGTGCCCCTGACACCGATGGTGAACATCATGCTGCGTGAGTGGCGGCGAATGCCAACTCGAACTCGACTGGCGCGAACTTGCCGAGGCGACGCCGCCGTCGGCGGTTGCCACAGGCGCCCTCGACGCTGGTGCGCTGACTACAGATCCACTTCCACTGTTTGCTGTCCCAGCAGTAGAGCTACTGGAGCTTGCGAAGCTTCTCCGAGAGCCGGTAGGTGGCCGTCACCTGGGTGCAGATCCTTGTGAGCGGACCGCAGCGCGGTCATCTCCCGATCGAGGTTCCAACTCCGGCGCTGGCGAGTCAGACCGAGAGTCCTAGGAGTTCCGGAAGATGATGAACTCGACGGTGTCAGGTGGCTCGCCAAGGTCTGCAGCCCATGAGTACATGGCGAAGAGGTACTCTCCGTAACCTTGGTGTGACCAGGAGTTCGAATCGAGCCTGAGACCCGTGTTGGACTCGAGCCATCCGGACACCAGACTGTCCAACACCAGGGCAGGCGCTCGGCCCGGAATCGCCGAAACGAAGAACAGGTACTTCGTTCCGAACGACGGCCCGAGTCGGTCCAACTTGTATTCGCGTCCAAGGACTCGGTACGCCTCGACATTGCCATCCTGGCGAAGCACCAAAGCGACGGCTTGTAGTCGCTGCGCCGCAGTGATCGGAAGGTCGACCGATGGGGGTGTTGAGAGGGCTTTCTCGGTCCGAAAGGGTCCATACTTGGGATTCGCACCGTAGCCCCAGATCTGCATAGCGATGAAGGTCTTGGCCGCCTCCCGCTCGCCTTCGTGGGCACTCCTCCCCAGATTGGAGATGAACGAACGGCTGAGCCGGTCTGGAAGGCCACTTATGAACTCCCCGTATTCAGGGAGGCTGCCGATCCACGCTTGCCGACGGTACCTGAAGGCCTCCTGCTTAGGCCGTCCCTCTCGCACCCAACGTTCGTGTGCCGTTGCTAGCGAACCCGGCACCGCTTCGCTGTCCGCAGTCCAGTAGTTGTCCCGGCACGACGTGCACACCAGAAGCGTGTTGCCACTCGGGGTCGCAGCTTGGTGCCTTGTGCAGTACCCGGCGCCACAGAGGCCGCACGTGGCTACCGGAGCCTCGGCGCACGTAGTGGTGCTGGCCTCGCACATGATGGACTCCTTCGACGGAAGGTCACCGTACCCTCAGTGAGATCGACGAAGCAACGGGCTGGTCACCCCGGTCAGGCATCGCATCCGAGCTCGGCCGACGGTCAACAGCGGATCCTTGGTCTAAAGGCTCACGTCACATAGCCGGCCTACCCTGCGCCCGTGAATCCATCAAGCGAGCTCGACGACGAGGGGCCTCTCGGGCCCCGAGCGGGCCACAGCCCTGCCTGGGGCTCACTAGTCCCGCCTCGCCCGCGGGAATCGCCCTCATCTGAAGCGACTCCAGCCAAACCTCTTGAATGTCGGTGCAGGACGGGACGAACCCGGCCCCACGTCGCGGCGCGTCGAATCCTCCTTGTCACTGTCGGGCGCTACGGTCTTGCCCGTGGCAACAGTCATGTCGACCTGCGACGCTCGAGTTACGTGCGCCAACGGGCGGCGCGCTGCTCGCAGGTCTGACCGCGCTGAAGTGCTCTTCCATAACTCCGCCATAACTCCGCTCGTGTTGCGACGGTTGAGGGGGTCCCACCAGGTCCTTCGCCTTTCGGCGCGAAGGGACCGCAACGCTGACGTCGAACAGCGGCCAAAGGCCAAGTCACCACTGGCTTTTCACGCCACAGCCCAACGCACGACTGGCGATTCGAAGAGGTCGCAGCCCCACCCAATACCTCGCTCTGGGCCAGCCCCGAAGACAGGTCGTCAACCCTTTCAAGGTGGCGGCACGGGTTCGAATCCCGTTGGGGGTGCGAGGGAAGCCGCGGAAACACCAGTGACTGCATGGTGTTTCAAGTGTCCGCCAACTCCCACTGGTGGACACCGTTTCTCTTTGTTACATGGCCGGTGATGCCCACCTTGTGCCCACGGATCTTTCTCCGAGCCGAGCCTACGACTTCAAAATGCCAGGGCGGTTCTTGATCACGTGGCGCCTCGAGGTGGTCCCTCCGCTGGAACTAGCCTGAGGCGCGACACTTTGGAAGACCACGCCCGGACGGGGAATCGACGTAACGACCACCATGGACCTGATG
>JAJXTB010000039.1 GCA_021784205.1 Actinomycetes bacterium | reverse complement strand
GCCTTCTCGAATCGCCACGTGAACGCACCCGTCGGGTCCGACGAGTAGTCCGCGAGCAGGCGCACCGTGACATTGGTGATCCGGCCCAGCGCGCCGCTGGCGATGAGGCTCTTGGCCCGCACCAGCGCCGGGGCATTGCGATAGTTGAAGCCCACAGCGGTGACAACACCCGCGCGCGCCGCAGCCCGCGCGATCTCCTCGCTCTGACGAATTGAGACGCCCATCGGCTTTTCGATCCAAAAGGGTTTGCCAGCGGCGGCGGCGGCGAGTGCCACCTCGTGATGCAAGTAGTTGGGCGCGCAAATCGAAACCACGTCGACGTCGGGATCGGCCAGCACATCGCGGTAGTCGGCCGTCACTTTTTCGAAGCCGTGGACGGCCTGGGCGCGAAGGGCTGCGTCGAGCGAGGCGTCGGCGGCGGCGACCATACGGACGTCGACCGATTCGTCGGGGAAGTGATCGAGCGCCGCGCGATACGAGCGGGCGTGCAGATTTCCCATCCACCCCAGGCTGATAACGCCGACGCCGATGACTCGAGTCTGGTCAGTTGACACGCTGCTCCCTTCGAAGAACTTCTCTCCCCCTGAACACACTCGCAACCCCGTGCCACCGTGGCTCGAAGGCGTGCTCGAGCCGACGTTGCACCGGCCTGGACTCGTTGGGGAATCGAGCCCAGGCCAGCGCAGCGAAAGCTTCGACTCCCCGTCGCACGGACCCGCGGAGTCTTTGCGCGTCGGCCGCGAAAATCACGGGTTCGTCGCACGCCGACGTTCTTATCCAGCCCACGGCCAGGGGTTAGTGGTAGAAGGCGGGTTGCTCGAGGACCGGGACCTCGACTGTGGTTCCCGTGGTGACGGCGCGCACCGCCGCCTGTGCCACGTGCGTCGCGCACAGACCGTCGAACGAATTCGCCCCCCGGACCTGACCCGCCGCGATCCCGTTGATCCAGTCCTGGATCTCGGCGCGGTACGCGTCACCGAAACGAATGCGCCAGTTCGCTGGCATCGTCGCGGTTCGCCGGGTGTCACTGACGAAGTTCCCGAGATCCTGGGAGCCGAGCGAGGTCACTCCGCTGGACCCGACCACCTCGCAGCGAACGTCGTAGCCGTACTTCGCGTTCACGAAGACCTCGACACTGACGAGTACGCCCGACTGGCTCTCCATGATGACCAGCTGGGGGTCATGCAGGTGCGGCGCGGCGTTAGGCGTCTGCTTGCCTGAGATGACGCGCACGCGGACGATCTCCTCGCCGAGGAGCCATCGCGCGGTGTCGATCTCGTGGATCACCGAGTCGGTCATGGACATCTGACTGGTGAACGAGTCGGGAACATCGGGATTGCGGTGTTCGCAGTGCAAGAGTAGCGCCTCGCCGATGGCACCCGAGCTGAGATTGTTCTTCATGTGCCGATAACCGGCGTCGTTGCGGCGCATGAAGCCGACCTGGACCAGCCGACGTCCACTCGCCTGCTCGGCGGCAATGACCGACTCGCACTCTTCGACCGTCGGCGCCAGCGGCTTTTCACAGAGAACCGGCTTGCCAGCGGCGATGCACTCGAGCGTCAGTGGAGCATGGAATTCGCCCGGCGAGGCGATGATGATGGCATCGACGTCCGGGCTTGAGATGACTTCCGACGCGGTCGGCATGGCCACCGCCCCGACCTGACCAGCGAGCTCTGCGGCCCGCTCTGTCGCCACGTCGAACAGCGCGGTGACCCGGGCTCCCGACACTTGGTTGGCAACTCGGTCGACGTGGTCGGCACCGATGTTGCCCGTCCCGATGACCCCGACGCGCAGGAGTTCCGTCGCCATCAGTAGACCCCGCAGGCGTTGAAGTACTCACGGGTACGCTTCGCGATCGGGAATGGCACGTCGGGCGGGCACGGGTACATGTCCTGCTCGACAATCGCGTAAATGTCCACGTCGAGTTTCGAGAGCGCCTCGATCAGCGGAGGCATCTCGGGAATGCCCAAAGGTGGCTCGCACATAACGCCGAGCCGGACCGCCGGCGCGAAACCGAGGTTCTCATCGTTGACTTGCTTGAGGATTACGGGGTCGACCTGCTTGAGGTGAACGTAGCGCACCCGTTCGGCGAATCGTTCGATGATGGCGAGGTTGTCGCCGCCGCAGTAGGACACGTGGCCAGTATCCAGGCAGAGATTGACGTACCGGCTGTCGGTGTCGTTAAGCAGCCGGTAGATCTCGTCCTGGCTGCCAACGTGGCTGTCGGCGTGGGGGTGAAAGACCAGCGAAATCCCGCTCTCCTCGAGCACGATCTTGCCGATCTCGCCCATGCGAGTGGTGAGCCGAGTCCACTCCTCGCCGGTCAGCGTCGTCGGCGCGACGACGTTGCCGTCGAGGTCCGAGTAGCCGTCGGGCAGGTAGATGAGGTACTTGCCCCCCACCGCCGCTACTAGATTGGCCACCTTGCGCGCCTCTGCCAGGTCGGCATCGAACTTCTCTGCGTTGTGCAGACCCCCAAAGACGCCACCACCAGAGACCTTGAGCCCCCGCCTCTCGACCTCGCCGCGCAGCACCTCGGGGTCAGTGGGGAGGTAGCCGTGGGGGCCGAGCTCGACCCAGTGGTAGTCCGCCTGCGCGAGCTCGTCGAGGAACTGAGTCCAGGGGACCTGGTCGTCGGCCGACGGGAACCACACCCCCCATGAGTCGGGAGCGGATCCCAGAACGACTCTCGATTCAGCGGACATGTTCGTTACCTACTTTCTCCTGCGGTGCTACGCCACGGGCGCGAACTTCGCGCAATTCGTCTTCAAGGTCGCCCATGGCCTCGCCACCGGCCATCAGGTCGAGCACTTGTTCGCGCTTGCGCTCACCCTTGGACCATTCGTCGGCCATCGTCCCGCGGATCAGAACGGCGAAGTGATCGCCCACGGCCAGTGCGTGGTGGACGTTGTGGGTCACCAAGACGACGGCCACCCCGCGCATCTGGGCCTGCACCACCAGGTGCAGTACTTTCGAAGCCTCCTTGACACCCAGCGCCGCAGTCGGCTCGTCGAGGATGAGCACCTTCGCACCGAAGTACATGGCCCGTGCGATCGACAGTGCCTGGCGTTCGCCGCCGGACATCCCGCCAACCAGCGCCGCGCCGTTGGTCACATTGGTGATGCCGAGGCTCCGCAGCTCCTCAAGCGCGACCTGCTCGGCCAGCTTGCGGTCGAAGTGTCGGAAAATGCCCCGGCCCCGCGTCGGCTCTTCGCCGAGGAAGAAGTTACGGCCGACCGTCATCAGCGGAACCGTTCCACCGCTCTGGTGGACCGTCGCGATGCCGGCCTGGAGTGCCTCGTGGGGCCCGGTGAAGCGGTGCTCTTCGCCGTTCACTAACAGGGCGCCCGTGGTCGGCTGGTGCACGCCCGAGAGGATCTTGATGAGGGTCGACTTACCGGCGCCGTTGTCACCGAGCAGGCACAGCACCTCACCCTCGTTGACCTTGAGAGACACGTCGCGAAGCGCCGTCACGCCGACGAAGCTCTTGGAAACGTTCTTCAGTTCGAGTGCAGGAATCATTGTCACGGCTAACTCCCCTTCTTTACGCCACGAGCGATCGTTGCCTTACGGAACCAGTTATTCGAGAGCACGGCCAATAGGAGCAGTCCACCGATCAAGGCGTTCGACCAGTCGGTGTCCCAGCCGGTGAAGTAGATCCCCTGGGTGACCAGCTGATAGGTCATGGCTCCGAGGACCACGCCGATGATGGTGCCGAACCCGCCGGTCAAGAGAACGCCGCCGATCACCGCGGCGATGATCGCGTTGAACACGTAGACCTGGCCGTTGGACGCCGCCGAGCCGTTGTACTCGACGGCTTGGATGATGCCGACGAGTGCCGCGGCAACGCTCGTGGAGATGAACAAGCCGATGCGAACCCGGGCGGTCTGTACGCCGGCGCGATTGGCGGTCTCGATGTCGCCGCCGATGGCGGTGATCCAGTTGCCCGTACGGGTGTTGGTCAGGATGTGGTGTCCGAGCACTGCAATGCCCGCCAGCCACAGAATCGAGACGTTGAACTGGTTCCAGTTCGACGAGAACAACGCGCGAACCGGCGCGGTCGCAGTCATGTCGATCGACGAACTACCGGTAATGACCGTGGAACCGCCCAGCGTGATACCGGTCAAGAGCAATTGGGTGCCCAGGGTCACGATGAACGATGGCAACTTGGTGCGAGTCACGAGGATTCCGTTGGTCAGACCGACCAGCGCCGCGAGCACGACGTCGATCGCGAGCCCGAACCAGATGTTGTAGTGAAAGTAGCCCACCCACGCGGCGAGGAACATCGAGCTGAATGCGACGACGGATCCCACCGACAAGTCGAACTCGCCCGCAATCATCAAGAAGCCGACCGGAATCGAGACGATGCCAAGTTCGGCGGCAGGATCAATCCACGTCGAAGTCCCCGCGAGACTGTGGAAGACCGGTTGGGTCGTCACCAAGAAGAATACGTAGATGGCGATGAACCCGATTAGTACCGAGAATTCGGGCCGGTAGATCATGTTCGTGAGGCTGCGCCTCACATTCACCGTGTCACGTGCTGGCGCTTCGAGCGTCGTCGCCATCTTTCCCCCTCACCGTATTTCAATGTCTGAATAAGCCATCAGTCACGTCGACCCCCGTACCGCGCCCGACGCGACCACCTCACCGGCTTACCAGTGCCCTATCCACCCTGGTGGATAGGGCACTGGCCCGGCGTACTGCAGCAGCGCGACGACAATCGTCGGCACTGCGACTACCAACGACTACCGGACTGCGATTGCAGCGCCGGCCCTTGCCAGGCCAGCGTTGGCCTTGTCGACGACGTTTGGACCCGTGGCAATCGGTGTCGACGGAATGATGCCCCACTTCGCGTACTGGAAGCCGACGATGATCCCGTAAAAGCCTTGCAGGTACGGCTCCTGGTCGATCGTGAAGAGCTGAGTGCCCTTGAGGAGCCGAGTCACGATGTTCGACGAGAGGTCCCAACTGCCCAGCGCAACCGTCTTGGTCTTGCCAGCGGAAGAGATACCCGCGGCGGCCGCGTCAGCGTCGCCCGGACCGATGGTCATGACCGCGTTGGTCGTGGGGTTCGACAGTAGGTAACCCTTCACCGCAGCTTCGACGGCCGAGGGATTGTCGTGCGCCGAGGAAGGTAGGTCGAGCTCCTTGAAAGTGCCACCACCAGCCAACGTCGTCTTCTTCTGACCCGCGCATACCTGTTCGGCGGTGATGGTGCCGGGCAGCGTATTGACACAGACCTCGTGCTTGTAGCCGTCAGCGATGAACGTTGTACCGGCCTTCAAGCCGACGGCGTAGTTACTCTCGCCCACGTACGTGATGGCGCCGTCAGCTTTCCACGTCGCGCCGTTGTTGTCCTCAACGACGATCGTCCCCTTGGCCTCCATGGCCTTGATGTACTGGGTCTGAGTCGTCGGGCACCAGTTTGGGATCACCGCGACGGTCGGGTTCGAAGCCGCGATCGTCTTGGTAAGCGTGCCCGCGTCAGGGCAGAAATTGTTGTAGTTCTGGAATCCGTACCACTGCACTGTTCCGCCCTGGGACTTGATTGCCGCCGCCGCCGCGTTGACGCCGGTGCGCACACTCGTCCAGAACGAGTCTGTCGGCGCGCCACCAAGGAAGGCGATTGACACCTTCGAGGGAATCCCACCCCCTCCGGACGCGCTCGACGCCACCGCGGGTACGAGGCCCGCGACTGACAACGCCGCCGCGCTGATCAGCATCAGAAACTTTCTCTTCATTTCACTCCATCTTTCTCGTCTAACCAATTACGACGAGGCTTTCGCCCCCCCCTTACATTCCCGGCTCCTTTGTGCTTCGCAGCGCAGTTGGAGTCAAGATCCTTTGTCGCCGTCGTCGTTGGCCCTCCCCTGGTCCAATTGACGGTGTACAGAGTCTTCATCGGTGCTCGCCCGAAATCAGGTCGCCGCGTGAAGCGTGCGAGCCGCGAACTCGAGGCCCTCCATCTGGCCCAGCTCGAAGTCTTCGTGCTCGATGTTGCAGTGGATTTCCGGGTTGGCCTTCTCCAGTGCCGTGAGGAACCTGGCCCAGTAGTCGGTGTCGTGTCCGCGGCCCACGGCGACGAACTGCCACGAGGGGTTGGTCGGCCACCCGTTGCAGACGTAGCGGCCGCCGAGCGGCACCTTCGGCTCGTCGGGACCGAGGACACGGAATCGTCCGTCGAGGACTCCATTGATTTGGCAATACTCCTCATTGATCCGAATGTCCTTCGCCGCGGCGAAGAAGACTCGGTCGCCGAGGAACTCAACGGCCTTCACCGGATCGATTCCCTGCCAGAAAAGGTGGCTGGGGTCCATCTCCGCACCGACGTTGGTGGCGCCCGTTTCCTCGATGAGCCGAACCATCGTCGCCGGGTTGTACACGATGTTGTGGGGGTGCATCTCAATGGCGACCTTGACTCCCGCGTTCGCACTCAGCGCGTTCATCTCTTTCCAGAAGGGAATAGCGACCGTGTTCCACTGGTAGTCGAGGATGTCGGTGTAGGCGCTGTCCCAGGGCTCAACGACCCAGTTTGGTGTCGAGCACCCTGCGTGGCCACCCGGGTTGCCCGACATGGTGATCACGTTTCGAACCCCGAGCTTGCTCGCGAGCTCGATCGCGTTGACCAGATCCTTCGAGTGCTTGGACCGCACCTCGGGATCCGGGTGCAACGGATTCCCGTTCACGTTGAGGGCGGTGAGCTCGATGTCGTACTCGGCGATCTCGGCGAGAAAGTTTCGGCGACTGGTCTCGCTTGCGAGCAGCGAGTCGACTGGACAGTGCGGCGCCGGGATGAAGCCGCCAGCGTTCAACTCGACACTGCTGAGGCCCAAGTCCTTCAAGATGGCCAGTGATTCGCCCAGCGTCTTGTCGTGCAAACAAGCGGTGTATGCGCCTAACTTCATGTTTCCCCCCTGGATCCTCGTTGTCGCTTTGTCGAGTGTGAACGTAACATTACAAAGTCCTTACACCTGTGTCAAGTAGTTGTCTTTACATTTAAATACTTCGTGGACCGCTGGCCTTGCGCGAAGATCGTTCACCGCGGTGGCTCCAACCAACAACCCCCACGCCAGTAATTCAAAGGATTTCGAACGGTCGCGCCCCCCGTGGCGCGACCGTAGCGGACAAGCCGAACCTGGCCCGGCCGGCCGTCACAGCCCTTCCCATCACCGTCGCGACCTCCCCGCTAATCGTTCCGTGGCCGTGGACGGACGCTCGACGAACCCCGTCCGCGATTCGGGATCGACTAGAGAAGTCCGCCAACGAAGTCGCCGAGTCGCGCGAGGCCGTCACGAAGTTCGTCGCGCGACGTGGCGTAGGAGATGCGCACGTGGGTGTCCGCGGTGCCGATGGCGAAGTCCCGGCCCGGCGTGATCGCGACGTGGGCCTCGTGCAGCGCGCGCTCGCAGAACTCCCACGCGCCCAGACCAGTTCCGCTCACGTCGACGTAGACATAGAAGGCGCCGTCGGGCTCCACCGAGACCGGCAGGCCGATACGGGCGAGTTCGGCGAGCACGATCGCGCGGCGTGCGACGAATTCGACGCGGCGCGCCTCGCACTCGGCGAGGGTGCCGGGCTCGAAGCACGTGATGGCCGCCTGCTGCACGGGCGAGGAGGCGCAGAGGAAATAGTTCATGGCCAGTCGCTCGATCGCGCCGACGAGGACCTCGGGGACAATGCACCAGCCGAGCCGCCAGCCCGTCATGCCGAAGTACTTGGAGAAGCTGTTGATCACGATGGCGTCGGGATCGCTCGTGAGAACGCTGCGCGGCGACTCGTCGTTCGCGTCGTGATCGGCGAGGTTCAGGTAGATCTCGTCGACGATGCGCCAGGCCCCGCGCTCGCGGGCGGTGGCGCAGATCGCCGCCAAATCGTCACTTCCGATCGAGGTCCCGGTCGGGTTGGACGGGCTCGCGATCATCACGGCGCGCGTGTGCTCGGTCCACGCGTCGTCGACGAGGCGCCGGGTGAGCTGGTACCGGGTCTGCGCGGTGGTGCCGACCGACACGACCCGGCCGCCAAAGGATTCGACCAATTGGCGATTGCACGGGTAGGACGGGTCGGCCATGATCACGTCGCTACCCACGTCAATGGTGGCCGCGACGGCGAGCAGCAGCGCCGAGGACGCCCCCGAGGTCACCACGATCAGCGCGGGGTCGACGCGCACGCCGTGGCGTTCCTCGTAGAAACGGGCAATCGCCTCGCGGAGCGGCCTGATGCCGAGTGCCGGCGTGTAGGAGAGCGGTCGGCCGTCCATCAAGGCGGCCATTGCTTGGCGCACGGCCGTCGGGGCGCCGAAGTCCGGCTCGCCGAGGTTGAACCGCACGACGTGCTGTCCCTGCGCCTCGATGTCGACGGCCTGCTGCTCGAAGGCCATGGCGTAGAACGGCGCCGCCTGCCGGGCGCGCGTCGCGATCACCGCCTCGTCGCTGACCGGACGCCCCAAGGCCGTCACGTCACTGGTATTCACGGATCCACTCCATCTGGGCTCGGCGATCCACGTCGGTCCCCGATAGAGATGAGATTATCCCTCGGTACGCTCACGTCCTCCTGGGCGTCGACGGGACCCGCCGCCGTGGATGACAATGGAGTCCGTGCACGCCTCGCCCCGAACCACGTCGCGTCCCGTCGGTTGTGCCTCGGCCGCGGGTCGCCGGCGAGGGCCCGGCGCAGCGCGTTCGCACGAGAGGAGCACGCCGTGCACGATGCGCTGACCCCCCACGCCTACTTCCGACGACTGGGTGCCGACCAGTTCGAGGCCACCACGCGGGTGGGTGGTGCCTGGGCCGCAACCGAGCAGCACGTCTCGCCGGCGCTCGGACTGCTCGCCCACGTGATCGAGTTGCACCGCGACGCCCGGCGCGACGACCAGCTACCCCTCGCGCGGTTGAGCTTCGACATTCTCGGCGCCATCCCCATCGACGCCGTCGACACCCACGTCGAGGTACTGCGTCCGGGGCGCACGATCGAGCTGGTTGAGGCACGACTCAGCCACGCCGGCCGAGCCGCCGTCGTGCTGCGGGCGTGGCTGATGAAGCCCTACGAGACGGCCTCGGTCGCGGCCACGCCCCTCGCGCGGATTGCACCGCCCGACAGCATGGCGCCCTGGGATCCGTCGACGTTCTGGCCGGGCGGGTTCGTCGGCTCGGTCGAGGTCCGCCGCGCCGAACTGGAGCCGGGCCGGGCGGCCTTCTGGCTGCGCACGAACGTGCCCCTCGTGGAGGACGAGCCGGTGAGCGATCTCGCCCGCGCCGTCGGCCTCTTTGACATGGCCAATGGCATGACGCCACGGGTCCCGTCCTCGATGGTCCACTTCCCCAACGTCGACCTGACCGCGCACCTCTTCGAGTCGCCACGGGGCGACTGGCTGGGCTTTGACACCGCGGTCACCTTCGGCGCGCACGGGATCGGCCTGACCGCGAGCACCATCCACGACGTGCACGGCCCCATCGGCACGATCGCGCAGTGCCTCACCGTGCGTCCGCGGCACTAGGACGCCGCCGAGGTTCGCGGCACCGAGCCGGCCCCGCGGCGCCGGGTCGCGACCCGGTTGTGTTGGGCTAGACAATGTGGAATCCTCAGTGCAGTTTGCGATGGTGCCCTTGCGGCGGCCCCGCGAACTTTGGGGCGCCAGGAGGCACGATGATCACGCTGCACCGCACGACACTCGCGGGTCTGCATCTCGACGAGCCCACACCGGCTTCGGTCCAGGCCGCACTGCAGCGCGCGATCGAGCTCGAGCACGCGACGATTCCCGTCTATCTCTACGCCTTCTTTTCACTGGACCCCGCGCGGAACGCCGAGGCCGCGGCGATCATCAAGTCCGTCGTGGTCGAGGAGATGCTCCACATGGTTCTCGCCGCCAACGTGCTCAATGCCATCGGCGGCGCGCCGGCCATCTCGCACCGGCGATTCATCCCCACCTACCCGAGCCATCTCCCCGGCGGCGTCGAGGGCCAGTTACAACTGCACCTGCGCCCCTTCAGCGACGAGCAGCTCGAGGCCTTCATCGAGATCGAAGAGCCCCGCGACCCGATCGACTACGAAGCGCACGCGGCGCTCGTCGAGGTCCCGTCGGTCACGATCGGCGAGTTCTACGCGACGATCGCGGCCGCGGTGACCCGCCTGGCACCCGAGGCCTTCGCCCCGGCTCCGCGCCGCCAGGTCGGTCCGGACCTGATGTTCGGGTCGGTAACGGTCACCGACGCCACGAGCGCCGTCGAAGCGCTCGAGACCATCGTCGCCCAGGGTGAGGGCACGTCGACGTCGCCCCAGGAGATCGACGGCCCGAACGGTGTCAACGACTTCGCCCACTTCTACCGCCTCAGCGAGCTCAAGCACCGCCGGCGTCTGGTGCAGGTCATCGACCCCGCGTCACCACGCACGACCTACGCCTTCGCCGGCGACCCCATCCACCTCGACCCGGGCGGGATCATCGACCTGCCCGCGGACCCCTCGTCGAGGGACCACCCCGAGGGGTCGCCCGCGCGCCGCCAGGTCGACACCTTCAACGCCACCTATACCGCCCTGCTCGGCCAGCTGCACAAGCTGCTCAACGGCCACAACGACATGGCGTCGTTCATGGCGTCGCTCACGACCATGTCAACGCTCGAAGACCAGGCGCGAGCCATGGCCGCCGGAAGCGAGACCTCGGGCGTGCCCGTCGGTCCGAGCTTCGAGCACCGTCCGGACACGCAGGGACTCGCCTAGTCTTCGATCGCACCCCCGGAAAGGAAGCCGTTGACCACGCCCACCTCGATCTCGTTCTCGAACGACCGAACCGAGGCGATTGGCGCGATCGAGTCGGTCGCCGCGGGTCGCGGGTGGTGCAACGTGGTCCCCAACGTCGTTGACGACGTAGACGAGCTCAAAGTCAACTTCCTGGGCCTGCGCAAGCTCGAGGGCGTGACGGTGGCGACCTTCGTCTCCCGACCCGCTCGGCACGGGACTGCCCAGCCGTCGTCGCTCGGGGTCCTGCACACCCGCGGCCGGCTCGGGCGCGCGCGCATCGCCGAACTCGTCGACGGGGCACCCTTTCGCCTCACGCAGGACCACAACCAGCGTGGCCTGTTGCTCGAGGTCCCCGCTGACACGCCCGCGGCGCTCGTGCTCGACGTGATGTGCCGCTGTACGACGGCGCTCTGTGACGTGGCGATGACCGGCACGTGGCGCCTGGACCGCTACCTGCGCGACTGACGCGCGCCGGCCCGGCCGCGCCACTGGACTGAGCCGCCATCGGCCAAGATAAGAAGTCCGCAAGATGCCGTTCGCATTCGGGAATCGGGTGGTTAGTCTCACGTGATTACACGCACGTGGCAACCGACCGGAGGGACCCTGGACTCGCCAATCTTCTACCCGCAAGCGGTGGCCGCCGGGTCCCGACTACGGACCGAGGATCCACGCAGGCTCAGTCGTCGACCGAGCGCGATCTCCTTCTACGCGGCCTTGGTGGCCGCGGGCGTCGGGATGGGACTCGTACTCGGCCTGCCCCTCGTTGACGGCACGCTCAGCGAGATACACCTGCGCGGTGGCCTCGCCATGTTCCTCGGCTCGACGACCGGCCTGGCCGGCACGTACGCCGCACTGCTGATGGTCGTGATGGCGAGCCGCGCGCCGGCCCTCGAACGAACCCTCGGCCAAGACGGCGTCCTGCGCTGGCACCGCCGGCTGGCCCCGTGGACGATCGGTCTGATCACGGCGCACGCCGTCCTGCTCACCCTCGCCTACGCCCAGGCCGCCCACTCGGGCGCCTGGGGCGAGGTCGGCGTGCTCCTGCGGACCTTCCCCAACATGATCACCGCCACCGTGGCCCTGGCCATCATGGTCCTGATCGGGCTCATCTCGATCCGTCAGGTCCGCACTCGAATCCCGCGCGAGCGGTGGTGGGTGCTGCACCTGTTGATGTACGTGGCGTTGGCGCTCGCCTTCGCCCACGAAGTGGTGCTCGGCCCCTCCTTCGTGCGCCACCCGATCGCCCAGTACACCTGGACGCTCGCGTGGGTGGCGGCGGCCTTGCTGGTGCTGACCTACCGCGTGGGTGTTCCGGTCTACCGGTCACGGCGACACCAGCTGCGCGTCGCCGAGGTGCTGCGCGAGGGGCCCGACGTCGTCTCGGTGATCCTCGAGGGCCGGTCGCTCGACCGCTTGGCCATCGCCGGCGGGCAGTTCTGCGAGTGGCGGTTCCTCACGCCACGGCTGTGGTGGCAGGCCCACCCCTTCACCGTGTCGGCACTGCCCCAGCCGCCGTACCTGCGCCTGACGGTCAAGGGTGTCGGCGACTTCACCCGCGCGCTCGCCGACCTCGCGCCCGGCACGCGCGTCGCGATGGAGGGTCCCTACGGCGCCTTCACGGTGCACGCCCAGCGCCGTCGCAACGCGGTGCTCATCGCCGGCGGCGTCGGGGTGACCGCCGTTCGCTCCCTGCTCGAGGACCTGCCCCTCAAGTCACGGCCCGTGGTGGTGCTGCGCGCGGCGAGCGAGGCCGAGCTCGTCCTCGCCGACGAGGTCGAGGAGTTGGTGCGTGTGCGCAAGGGAACGACGCACCGGCTGGTCGGCAATCGCGACGCGGTGCCGATGGAGTCCATCGTGCGGCTCATCCCGGACATCGCCAAGCGCGACGTGTTCGTGAGCGGGTCGACCGGCTTCGTGCGCGACGCCGTCGCCGCCGTGCAGCGCGCCGGCGTGCCGGCCGACGCGCTGCACCAAGAGGTCTACGCGCTCTAAGGGGGTGACATGAAACGACTACTCACGATGCTCGGCGCCACGGCCGCTGGCTTCACCGGCGTCGTCGCGCTGCACAGCACGCCGGGCAAATCGGGCTCGCTGGTGCGCGCCGCGCCCACGACCACGACGACCGCCCCGAAGCCCGGCTCGCCGACGACGACCGCGCCGGCGAGCGGACCCGGCGACGCGACCGCGATCGGCCCGCTCGAGAACTACAGCTACGGCGTGATGTCGGTGAAGGTAGTGATCGCGAATCACCGCATCGTCGACCTGAAGGTGCAGAAGCTGCAGACCCTGGACTCGTACTCCACGCAGCTCGCCACCTACGCCGTACCGATGCTCAAGGCTGAAGTGCTCAAAGCCCAGGGCATACGCATCAACGCGATCACCGGGGCGACTTACACGAGCGAGGCCTACGCCTACTCCATCCAGGGCGCCCTCGACAAGCTTCGATTCAAGTGATCACTCGCGCCGAGCCGGTCATGGGGACGGTGGTCTCCTTCCTCGTCGAGCCGGCCGGTCTGACGACGAAGCACGTCGAGTCGCTGCTCGATGAGGCGTGCGCGGAACTCCACCGCCTCGACGACCGTTTCAGCACGTGGAAGCCCGACAGCGAGCTGTCCCGACGCCGCCGCGGCGAGGTCGGCGCTCCCTCGGCACTCATGCGCGACGTCATCGAGCTCAGCGAGGCCGCGCGCGAGATGACCGCGGGCTACTTCGACCCGTGGGCCATGGCCGGCGGCTTCGACCCGACGGGCCTCGTCAAGGGCTGGGCCGCGGAGCGTGCGCTGGCGGTGCTCGCCGATGGTGGGCTGACCGCGGCGCTCGTCAACGCCGGCGGGGACGTCTGTGTGATCCCCGGAACCACCTACGACGTCGGGGTGCAGCACCCGAGCGTGCGCGACGCGCTGTGCGCCGTCATTCGCGTCGACTCGGCCGCGGCGTCCTCGGGTGTCTACGAGCGCGGCGAGCACCTCCTCAACCCCTTCGGCGGCGAGGTCGCGGCGGTGTCAGCGACCGTCGTCGGCGGCCGGCTCGCCATTGCCGACGCCTTCGCGACGGCGCTCGCCGTCGGCGGCGTCGACGTCCTCGCCCTGCTCGAGGCGACGCCGGGTCTCGAGGGGTTCTTCATCACCCGCAACGGCGAACTGGCCCAGACCTCGGCGATGGACCTGGGCCGGGACCGGGTCGCCGGGATCTAACGCCGGAACCGTCGAGGGGCTTCCTGGGACTCGCGTACGCCCATCTGCCAGACTGAGGCCGTGAGCGCATCAACGCCTGCAAACGTCGCCCGCGACGCCGTCCTCGCGAGACTCGCCGATGTCCGCCCGTGGCAAGAGGACTACTACCGCAACCTGCACGCCCACCCCGAGCTCTCGCACCTCGAGGTCGAAACGGCTGAGGGCGTCGCCACGAACCTTCGCGCCGACGGCTTCGACGTCCGCCAAGGCGTCGGGGGGACGGGCGTCGTCGGCGTGCTACGCAACGGCGACGGCCCGACGGTTCTCGCGCGCGCCGATATGGATGCGCTGCCCGTCACGGAGTTGACCGGACTGCCCTACGCGAGCGAAATCGTCACCGAGGACGCCCATGGCGACGCGGTGTCGGTCATGCACGCGTGCGGTCACGACGTGCACGTCACCTGCCTGCTCGGCGCCGCCCGACTGCTCGCCGCGGGCCGGGACCACTGGGCCGGCACGCTCGTCGCACTCTTCCAACCCGCCGAGGAAACCGGCGACGGCGCCAAGCAGATGGTCGCCGACGGGCTGACCGACCTCGTACCATCGATCGACGTCGCGATGGCCCAACACGTCCTGGCTATGCCCGCGGGGCACGTCGCGACGAAGGTCGGACCGGTGCTCGCGGCCGCGGACAGCATGCGCATCACGGTCTTCGGCCGCGGTTCGCACGGCTCGATGCCCCAGGCCTCGATCGACCCCGTTGTCCTCGCGGCCATGATCGTGGTGCGACTCCAGACGGTGGTCTCGCGCGAGACCCGTCCCGGCGAACCAGTGGTCGTGACCGTCGGAAGTCTTCGCGCGGGCACCAAGAGCAACGTCATCGCCGACCGGGCGGTGATCGAGCTCAACGTGCGGACCTTCAGCGAGGCGAGCCGTACGGCAACCCTCGCGGCCATCACGCGCATCGTGAACGCCGAGTGCGACGCCTCGGGCTCGCCCGAGCCACCCACGTTCGAGCTCTTCGATCAATTCCCGCTCACCACGAATGACGAGTCGGTCACGGACCGCGTGGCCGGAGCCTTCGGCGAGCACTTCGGCCCTCGCGCGCTGTCCATCGAGGCGCAGTCCGCGAGCGAGGACTTCAGCGACCTCGCCGTCGCCTACGGCGTCCCCTACACCTACTGGGGGATCGGCGGCACCGACCCCGATCTCTACGACCAGGCGATGCGAGAGGGCCGCGTGGCGAGTGACGTGCCGGTGAACCACTCGGGCTACTTCGCCCCGGTGATCCAGCCGACCCTCGACACGGGTACCGAGGCCCTGGTGGTCGCGGCACTCGCGTGGCTCGGCAATCCGGGGGCCTAGGAGTGCGTGCATGACCCCGACGATCCTGCTCGTCCTCGAGTTGATCGGCACCTTCGTCTTCGGACTCAACGGGGCGCTGACCGCGATGGAGGCCGAGCGACTCGACCTCGTTGGTGTGACGGTTCTGGGCACGATGACCGCGCTCGGCGGTGGCATCATCCGCGACCTGCTTATTGGCGCAACGCCGCCCGCGACGTTTCGCGACTGGCGCTACCTCGCAGTGGCCCTGGTGAGCGCCGTCGTGGCCTTCCTCGGCCGGCGGTTCCTGCACCGCGTCGCGCGCTCGATCAACCTGTTCGACGCGGCGGGCCTGAGCCTGTTCTGCGTGACCGGCACCGTCGTCGCCTACGCACACGGACTGGGCCCGTTCCAGTCCGCGATCCTCGGCGCCATCACCGGCGTGGGTGGGGGCACCATTCGCGACATCACGATCCGCCGTGTGCCGACGGTCCTCACGAGCGGCCTCTACGCCATTCCGGCCCTCGTCGGCGCCGCGATCACGGCCGTCACCCTGAGCCTGCACGTCTATGACACCGGTGTCGCCATCGGGGCGGCCGCGGTGTGCTTCGTCATCCGACTGGCCGGGCTCCACTTCAACCTGAACGTCCCGACCTCGGACCTGTCGCGCGACGGCGACGCGGCGAGCGGCCAGTAGCACCGCGCGGCTCGGGGCCGACGGCCCGCGCGAAAGTGAGACCGTACACTGAATTTGTGGCCCTACCCGAACCCCGATTGACCGACCCCGCTCGGGTCCCCTCGCTGCGTTGGGGGATCCTCGGGCCTGGGTGGATCGCCGATCAGTTCGCGAGCACGGTGCGCGCGAACACCGGCCAGCATCTCGTCGCGGTCGCGTCACGCACGCCCGGCCGCGCGGCGGCCTTCGCCTCGGCGCACGCGATCCCTCTCGCCCTGTCGAGTTACGAGGAGCTGGTCGCGCGCGACGACATTGACGCGGTCTACGTCGCCAACCAGCCAACTGGCCACCGCGACGCCGCGATGCTCGCTATCAACGCCCGCAAGCACGTGCTCATCGAGAAGCCCCTGACCCAGGTGATCGCCGAGGCCGAGGCGATCTTCGCGCTCGCGCGCGAGCGCGGGGTCCTCGCGATGGAAGCGATGTGGTCGCGCTACCTGCCCCAGTTCGACGTCGCGCGCCAACTCCTCGAGGCAGGAGCGATCGGTGAACCGCGGCTCGTGCTCGCCGACTTCTGCCAGGACAACCGAACGATGGCGCGCATGTGGCGCCCGGGCGACGGAAGCCCGCTCTGGGACATGGGCATCTACCCCATCGCACTGTGCCAGATGGTCTTCGGCGAGCCGACGGCCATCGAATCGCGCGGGGTCATGACGCCAGGCGGCATGGACGCCGAGTCGACGACGTGCCTCGCCTACGAAAATGGCGAACGCGCCACCTTCACGGTCTCGGGGGTCGTCGATGCGCCCCATCACGCCCTGATCGCCGGTGAGGATGGCGTCATCGAGTTCGGCCAGCCCTTCGTCCTGCCATCGTCCGTCGGCCTAGCCGGCAAAGGCTTCAACGCCCCGATGGACTACTGGTACGACGAGTCGGGCATCCGCGGCCACGCCGGGCTCGCCTACCAGGTGACTGCGTTCGCCGACTACGTGGGTCGGCACCTGCTCGAGTCACCCCTGCAGACTCACGAGGACAGCCTCGCGTGCCTACGCGTCGCCACCGCGATCGCCAACCAGCTGGGAATCCGCTCAGCCTGATCGACGAGTTGCCGGGTAGCTACCCCCGAGCGCGCAACGCGTGGCCCGCGTTGCGCTCCATCGTCGTCACGATCGCCGTCGCCACGAGTCCGACGACCGCAAGCAGCAGGAACGCTACGCGGTAGCCAGTCGTGGCTCCCGAGGACGCGGGCGCCACCGCCTCACCAAGACGTAGTGCCACGACCGCGACGGAGAGGGCGAGGCCGAAACAGAGCTGCTGGACCGTCGCCGTTACGGTCGTGGCTGCACCCATGAGCCGCTCCGGGACGTCAGCGTAGAAGAGGGTGACGTACGCGCTGAAGCCCACGGAGCGTGCGACACCGCTCAGTACCGACAGCGCCACCACCGCGGATACCGGTGTCGAGGCGGCGAGCAGCGCGAAGGCGACGACGGTCGCGACGACGAGTGACGTGCTGGCGAGCAGGACACGTTTATGGTTGAACCGGTTGAGCAGGGGTGTCGTCGCCGGCTTGATCCCGATGTTGCCAATGAAGATCCCCGCGAGCACCACGCCCGACTTGAGCGGACTCCAGCCGAAGTCGTCCTGGAAGAGCAGTGCGAGCAGCAGGGGCAGCGAACCGACCACGAGCACGAAGGCGGCCATGCCGCCGAGCGCGTCGCGAAACGAGCGAACCTGCAGCACGCCGAGTTCTACGTACGGACCGACCGTACGTCCGAGGTGGCGAACGGCCCCCGTGAGCGCGGCGACGCCCACGAGTGCGAACGCGCCGGCAACCCGCCAAGAGCCAGCCGGCTCGCTCGCCACGTACGCCGCCCACAGCAACGAGCCGAGGCCTACCGTGGTCACCAACATCCCCGAGACGTCCAGCGCCGCGCGATCTCGCTGTGACGGCGACGACTCCACGATCATCGCACCGATCGCGACGGCGGCGACCCCTAGCGGCACGTTGACCCAGAACAGCCACCGCCAGTTCGCGTAGGTGACGATGAAGCCGCCGAGCAACGGCGCCACCACCGGCGCCACCAGGCCCGGCCAGACGACGTAGCCGATCAGGCGCATGATGTCGGCTTTCTCCGAGCGGGCGAGTACGATCGTGCGCCCGACCGGAACCATCAGCGCAGCGCCGACTCCCTGCACGACGCGAGCGACCAGTAGCTCGCCGAAGTTCTGGGAAGCGCCGCAGGCGAGCGATGCGGCAGTGAAGACGACGATGGCGGTCAGAAAGAGCGATCGCGAGCCGACCCGGACGTCCAGCCACCCACCGAGCGGGATCGCTACGGCCATCACGATGAGATAGGTGGCCATGAGCAGCCCGACCGCCCCAGCGCTGACGTGCAGCGCCGCGCTCAGTCGCGGCGCGGCGGTCACCAGGATGGTGCCGTCGAGCATCTCCATGAAGTAGCACGCGGCGACCAGCAGCGCGACGCGCCGCTTGTGGGCGGCGATCACGATCTGGCCCCCGCGAGTGGCCAGCGACGCCGGG
The DNA here is from genome assembly GCA_021784205.1 of Actinomycetes bacterium. The sequence continues at coordinate 1,966 of JAJXTB010000039.1, read as the reverse complement.
GGACCAGTCGCCCGCCGCGCGACACGACCGCTCTAGACGAGGTGCCCCCAAGTCGCGGTTCGCCGCTCGATTTCCTCGCGCATAAAAATGCTCGACTCACGAGCCCGCTCCTCCCACGCGAAGACGCACACCGTCATGATCCCGTCGAAGCGCATCGCCCCGAGTGTCGAGAAGAAGGTGTCCCAGTCGACCTCGCCCTGCCCGATGTCCAGGTGCTGGTGAATACGCGCGGTGGAGCCCGGGGGGTTGATGATGTAGCGCAGCCCCGACGAGGCGCGGAAGTCGAAGGAGTCGGCGACGTGCAGGTGCGTCAGTCGGTCGCCCGCGTACTCCATGATCCCCTTGATGTCGCCGCCCTGGTGGAACGTGTGCGGCGCGCAGTAGAGGAACGAGACCAGCGGCGAGTTGATACCGCGGATGAGGTCGACGGCCAGCCGGCCGTCCTCAACGAAGTCGTCGGGGTGCGGCTCGAGGCGCAGCTCGACGCCCTCACGCGTGAAGACCGGAAGCAGCTCCTCGAGGGATCGCCAGAACATGGCCTCGCTTCGACTGGCCTGCTCCGGACGGCCGTTGAACTCCGAGTTCATGACCTGACAGCCCAACTCCGCCGTGATCTCGATCGCGCGCTTCCAATAGCGAACTGCCGCCTCGCGCTCGTCCTCGTCCGGTCCGGACCATCGGAACAGGGGCAGGACCGAGGAGACCTCGACATCGGCAGCGCGCAGCGCGTCCTTGAAGGCGGACACACCGGCTCGGTCGATGCGCGGGTGCAAGAAGAACGGGATGAAGTCCTCTCGAGGTGACATCTCGATGTAGCGATACCCGAGGTCGGCGACGAGGCCCGGCAGCTCGAGCAGCGGGGTCGTGCGAAACATGTACGGGTCAAGGGCCAGTTTCATGGGACTCTCCTCGGCGGGTTACTTAGCGGTCGGGAAAGAGAACGACGCGCCGTGCTCCTCGCGGTGCTCGGGCCAGCGAGCCGTGACGACCTTGGCCCGGGTGTAGAAGGACACGCCCTCGGGACCGTGGATGTGTCGATCGCCGAAGAGCGAGTCCTTCCAGCCGCCGAATGAGTAGTAGGCCATAGGGACTGGGATCGGCACGTTGATACCGATCATCCCGACTTGCACCTCGCGGTGGAATCGACGGGCGGCCTCGCCGCTGGACGTGAAGATCGCGGTGCCGTTGCCGTAAGGGTTGGCATTGATGAGCGCGATCGCCTCATCGACCGAGTCGGTCCGGACCGTCGACAGCACCGGACCGAAGATCTCCTCGCGGTAGACGTCCATGTCAGGGGTCACCCGGTCGATGAGGGTTGGGCCGACAAAAAAGCCGTTCTCGTGGTCGGCGACCGAGAGGTCGCGGCCGTCGACAGTGATCACGGCGCCCTGGTCGGACGAAGAGCCGATGAGCCCGACGATGCGGTCCTTCGAGGCGCGCGTAATTACGGGCCCCATCTCACTCGTGACGTCGCGGCCGGGCCCGACCTTGATCTCGTGGGCCAGCTCCGCCACCCGGGCGAGCAACGGGTCGGCGATGTTGCCCACGGTGACCGCGGCAGAGATCGCCATGCAGCGCTCGCCGGCCGACCCGTACGCGGCGGCGACGAGGTGCTTCGCGGCGAAGTCGACGTCAGCGTCGGGCAGGATGATCGAGTGGTTCTTCGCGCCGCCGAGGGCTTGAACGCGCTTGCCGTTCGCGGTCGCGCGCGCGTGGATGTAGCGCGCGATCGGCGTCGAACCGACAAAGGACACCGCCTGGACATCGGGGTGGTCGAGCAGGGCGTTCACCGTCTCCGCGTCACCTTGGATCACGCTGAACACGCCATCGGGCAAGCCGGCCTCGCGCCACAGTTCGGCCATCAGCAGCGAGGCGCTCGGGTCACGCTCGGAGGGCTTAAGTACGAAAGCGTTGCCGCACGCGACGGCGATGGGGTACATCCACATGGGCACCATGGCGGGGAAGT
>JAJXTB010000140.1 GCA_021784205.1 Actinomycetes bacterium | reverse complement strand
GGCGAGAGGCTCACATTCTCCTTTGGGCAGGCAGCGGGCAGGTTGTGGGCTCGATGGGTAACAAGCCAGACGAGTGTCAAGACGAGCACTGGCGCTGAAACGCCAGCGATGGCGACCCGTAACCATGTGGGCCCGATTCCTCGACCAATCGAGAGCGATCTCCTAGGTCACGCGAACGATTCAACCGCTGCCTCGACGAGGAGTCGTGCCTGATTGAGCGCGGAAGTTGCCTTGGTCTTAGAGACTGAGTAGAAGCCGTAGTGCGCTTCGTCCTTTAGATCGATGAGTCGCTTCAGCGTCTGAGACCACTTGCGCGATGCGGGCGTGCCGGTCTTCAGCAACGCGTCCACTGCGTCGCCGTGGTCCTGACCCTTGGAGTAGTAGCCGAGGTGTCGAATGCAGAGCGCATCGGACGCGGCGATTCCGGCGAGCACCGCTAGTCCCGCGACGACGGAGAGGTTGGCTTCGCTGCCTTCTTCGGTGAGCACGTGCTCGGCAGCCTTCAAGTACGCGAGCGCAATGCTCGCCCGGTGGCGCCCCTGCTCCGACGTAGCCTGACGTGTTCTATTCGCTGACATTTCTCACCATGGCGCCGAACTGTGTTGTACCCAGCGAACTTTGCTCGAAGAGAGTCAAGCCCTCTCGCTGTATCTCCGTCGCAGTGGCGTGCCTAGTGCGAACTTCGCGTTGCCACTCGAGACCTGATCGGACGACTGCCTGCATTGCATTGCCGGACCAGGTCCTCACGTCCTCAGCAAGTCTGGCGAGATCCGATTCAAACTGGGTGAGCTCACTCGATCCCCATTGGGAGGCGCCGACTTGACCCAGACTCAACGCAACTGACTCAAGGAGGTCTGTCACCGATTGGCTGCTTGAACGCCGCTCCTGAAACTCCTTCGCCGTGGCGGGTCGTACGAAGAGAACGTCAATGTCACTCATCTCGTCTCCGTCGCCTCGAGCGGCGGACCCGAAGACGCGGACGAGGACCGGCTTGGCTGGCCAGTGTGCGATGTGGTCAGCCATACGTGACCAGAGAACGCGGCGAAGCCCGGTCAGGCGAATGACGCCGTCTGCAGCGACGTGATCACGATTGAGGCGATACCCGCTGCGCTTGCCGATGGCGATGCCAATGACGATGCCTTGGGTGACAAGACGCTGGATGACCCGTCGGACTCCCACCTCGGTTCCCCGCGCGGCCTTCTCGGCGATCTCGGTAACGGTGAGTGGGCGGTCGTACTCGGCGAGCACGCTGAGAACGGGCCCATCAAGTGATGACGTCCAACTGAGAGAGGGATCCGTTAGGTTCATGCAGAATAGTAGAGGTTTCTCTAGTAAAGTATTGGAAAGGCTCTTTTAGTATAGATCTCATCTGATTAGATTGCCAGCGAACTCTCAGGGCAGCGGGTTTGGGAAGTGGAGCCATGCTACCTGGTCAACGTGTGAAAGTGGTACACCGGTGCACGCCTGTACAGAAGGCCGACCAACTCAGTGGCGGTGCTCAGGGACCATTCGCAATGCCCCGAACGACGCCCGAGACCTGTGACGTCGTCACGAGCGCGCAGACCGTCCGAGGGAGCCGCCCGAAGGAGAGCAAGAAGCGAGCCGGCGGGTTGAACCCGATGATTGCCGAGGTGGCCCTTCGGGTCCGGCATGAACCTGGTCGCATGGCGGAGGTCTTCTGCATCGTCAGAGTGACGCTGGCCATGCCCCCATGTGCACGTAGGACGGTGAATCCTCCCTGCCCCGATTTCGCGTAGCTCGCGGCCGGTGGCCCGGCTGGCTCATGTGCCGCGCCCGAGGTGGGCTGCAGGCTCGGTGCCCCGTCGAGGTAGCAGCCGTGCTGGCCGTTGTTCGTGAAGATGATCGTGTTGAGCGAGGATCCAGCTGAGAGACGGACCGGGCCGAGCGTGACGCTGACGCCTCGCCCGGGCGTACAGATCGGTAGTCCTCGGAAGCGACCCGCGATGAGCTTCAGTGGCGCCCACGTCAGGCCGTTGAAGGTTCTCCAGACGTTGCCGGACTGGTTTCCGAACAGTACGCCAGTCGCGCCGAAGGAGTCGATCCACTCGGGCGCACCGCCCGACGCTGGATTGAACCGTGCGGGAATCCAGTGCCGCCCGTCGGCGCTGCGTTCGATACCTCCCGCGGCGCCCCCTACGGCACTGAAGATCATCTGGCTGTTTCCGGAGAGGACCAGCGTGTTCCACGTGTCGGCGATGTTGCCGACGTAGAAGCGCTGCTCGCCGGAGTAGGACAACAGCGTCCATCGTCTCCCCCCATCGCGCGACTCATAGAGCTTGTTGGTTCCCTGCATCATCCCCCCGTCGAGGAAGCACGAGAGAAGCCAGCGCATGGGCGAGGGCGTGAGAAGCTGCTGGATGAGCAGTTGGCCGCACGGGTCCTTCAGCGGGTGCCATGTTCGCCCGTCGTTGGTCGAATCAAGAAGGTGCGTTGCCATACCGGGCTGCGTGCCGCCCTCTTGCACGACGAATGTCGAAGGAGTGGGCACCGCCAAGGCGATGGCCGCGCGCCACGCGGTGTGGTTGACGGCCGGGATCGGGTTTGTCGCCTCGGGTTTCGTTGCCCCAAGTCGGTAGGTAGATACGACGCTCGGACAACGCAGGGGGCCATAGTCCGGTAGGGGTCCCGTGCACTTGTCGCTCACAATCAGTGCCGAGTTGCCACGGATCTGGATGGTCGGCCAGATGCCTGGCGTTGAAACCGGATTCCAGATTCGGCCACCGTCATTGGTTACGAAGACACGTCCACCAGAGGGAGCCGTGACGTAGCCGACGGAAGTGGTGACGAAGTTGAGGGTCGGCATGCTGGGCGCCGTTGGCCCTTTAAACGATTTGTAAGGAAGCGGGCCAAGAGTGATCCAACTCGTTCCCGTGCTGATGGTCTTCGCCAGGTAGAAACGATTGATTGTCGACTCGGCGGCGTTGCTCACGACTGCGAAACCGGTCGTCGAATTGACCATGTCGACGGAGTCGACCTCAGTGCTAAGTCCCAGCGACGTCGACGTCAGGGTGGATGGCGACCGAGCGACACGCGGAGCTGAAGATGCCCCGACAGCACTGCCGGAAGCGATGCCGACGAGGGCGACGGCCAGAAGCGGGAGAGTGATCAGAATCAGACGCGAGGTCGGTCTCACGGGGCAAGGTTAGGGTGTTCACCGTCCTTTCTGGATAGCGAGACTGCGCTTCGCGCATCTCGTCCGTACCGTGTCAACTGTTATCAGTCGCCCACTCTGAGGTCGCTTCCCGGTGCGCACTGGCCAATTGTTCAAGCAACGTGAGTCCCGCCTTCAACATCCTCGCAACTTGTTTCACTTGCGTGCGGAAGACACCGCACAGAGACGTGGTCTTGGGCAGGACCGCGGCAGGACTGCGAGAAAAATCCCTGATCAACTTCGATCGGACTTGGAGGTGAAACCTTGGTCTCGCATCGTGATATTTATCCTGTGACCAGGTACTCCGTTGGAGCGGGCGACGGGAATCGAACCCGCGTTCTCAGCTTGGGAAGCTGATGTTCTGCCGCTGAACTACACCCGCGTGGAGTACATCGTACTGCGAGAGGGGCCGTCAACTGTCAACTGCGAGAAGGTGGCTGGGGTCATTGTTGGCGCAGAGTAACGTTTCCATCGATATGGTGCTCTCGGATCGGTCGATTAAAGAGGCGCTGGCCCAGGGCCGGATCGTCATCGATCCCCTGGGCGATGGCTGCATTCAGCCGTCGTCGGTCGATCTGCACGTGGACCAACTCTTTCGGGTGTTCCGCAACCACTCACAGCGCGTCATCGACGTGCGCGAGGCCCAGGAAGACCTCACTGAGTTGATCGACGTCGGTGAGACTGACCCGATGATTCTTCACCCGGGTGAGTTTTTGCTCGGCTCGACCATCGAGCGAGTCGCGCTGCCGGACGACCTCGTCGCGCGGCTCGAGGGCAAGAGTTCGCTCGGTCGCCTCGGCCTGCTGATCCACTCGACGGCGGGTTTTGTCGACGCGGGCTGGGACGGGCACCTCACGCTCGAACTCTCGAACGTGGCGAACCTGCCCATCACCTTGTATCCGGGCATGAAGATCGGCCAGATCAGTTTCTTCGAGATGACCACGCCGGCCGACCGCCCCTACGGGGCGGTCGGGCTGGGTTCGAAGTACCGCGGTCAGCGGGGGCCGACCGCGAGCCGGTATTGGGAGAACTTTCGGTCCAGTTGACCGCGATGGCTGACGCGACCCCGACGCGCCAACCGAGATGGAGGACGCAGTGCTAGCTCGAATCGTTATTGGCCTGGTGATCTCGCTGCTGGGGTTCGCGATCGCGGGGCGCCGGTTCTTCTGGCTCTCGCGACTGATCCGCACCGGCAAGGAAGCGCCGCGTCGGTGGAACGGGTTTCGCCGCGTCTCCGAGGCCGAGCTCGTCGAGGTCGCGGGTCAGCGCAAGCTGCTGCGCTGGACGATCCCGGGTCTCGCGCACTTCTTCACGATGTGGGGCTTTTTCGTCCTGCTCGCCACCATCATTGAGGCCTACGGCGCGCTCTTTAACCGTAACTTCCACATCCCGCTGATCGGACAGAGCAATTGGCTCGCCTTCGTCGAGGACTTCTTCGCGACCGCGGTGCTGGTGTCACTCATCGTCTTCACGATCATCCGGCTGGTGAACGCACCCTCGCGCAAGGACCGCGCGAGCCGCTTCTACGGCAGCCACCTCAAGGCCGCGTGGATCACCCTCACGATGATCGCCTTCGTGATCATCACGCT
>JAJXTB010000139.1 GCA_021784205.1 Actinomycetes bacterium | reverse complement strand
AGATAGATCTTCCAGAGATCGGGTCGCTCGAGCGGGTGGTGACCCTCGAATCGGACGCCGGTCAGGGGATCGACGTAACTTGCGCCATACCGATATCGGCGGTTCACCGCATTGGCCACAACTGTTCCTCTCCGTCGTCGGTCGGGGCCGCCGAGCGCGGATAACCGCCTACTGTGGGTCCACCAACACCCGAACTATAGTGAAATGACCTGCAAAATTGGTGTATCCACCATCGTTGAGAAGGTGCTGCGCGTGCTCGCAACTCGTTCCCGTACCGTCGCCTCGATCCACACTGGTGGCATCGGGAATCGGGCACCAAAGTTGGTGGGGCCTGCTAAATCCCATGGGGGCGCCGTCGGGTGTTGAGTCTTCTCATCGGCTACTGCGCCGCGCTCGGCCTCATCGTCGGGTCGTTTCTCAATGTCGTGATCTATCGGGTACCACGGCACCGGTCGATCGTTCGGCCGAGGTCGGCCTGCCCGCGCTGCAACCAACCGATTACGGCACGCGACAACATTCCCGTCATCTCGTGGATCGTGCTGCGTGGTAAGTGTCGTCACTGTGGCGAGTCGATCGCGGCCCGCTACCCGTTGGTGGAACTAGCCACGGCACTGTTGTTCGCCGGGGCGGCCGCGCGAGTTGGCTACGACGCGGCGCTACCGGCGCTGCTGATCATGCTGGCGGGGCTGCTCGCCCTCGGGGTGATCGACGCCGAGCTGATGGTACTACCGCGACCGATCGTCTACGTAACCCTCGCGTTACTGGAGATCTCGCTCGTAGCGGCGAGTCTCCACGAGCACGACTGGCACCGCTTCGTCGTCGCCTCGGCGACCGCGGTCGTCTGGTTCACGTTCTTCTTTCTGATCAACGCGGTGCGTCCGCGCGCGCTCGGTTTCGGCGACGTGCGCCTCGCCCTCGTCCTCGGTCTCGGGCTCGGGTGGCTTGGTGTCGGCTACGCCCTGCTCGGCTTCTTCACGGCCAACATCGTCGGGACCGTCACCGGGGTGGCCCTGATCGCCGCCAAACGGATCGAGCGCCGCCAGCCGATTCCCTACGGCGTCTTTCTCGCCGTCGGTGCCGCGTTCGCCGTCTACACCGGTCCGGAGTTATTGGCACCATTTCAGAATCTGCAGTGGCACTTCTGAATTAAAGACCTTTCGGTAATACACTGACAGTCTGGTCACAATGATACAGGCGCGTGTCCTCACCGATGCGCATGAGCCCGTCGTCGGCGAACACGGCCGCCTCTTCGACGGAGTCGGGACAGAGGTTGGCCAGCTCTCGGTTTTTCAGGTTGCCCCACACCTGCTCGACGGGATTGAGGTCGTCTCCATAGGGCGGCAGCCGTTCGGTGACCAGCCAGTGGCGCTGGGTCTTGAGGAACGCTTTCATCGCGTGGCTGCGGTGAGAGGTGAGTCCGTCCCAGATCAACGTGGCCTTGTCACCACCCAGCAGTTCGCGCAGCTCACCGAGGAACTCGATCAGCGCCTCGTCGTTGAACGAGCCCGGCGGCATGGAGAAGACGAGGTTCGCGTCGGACCCGTCGGGGGCGAAGGCGAGGGCGCTCGCCATCGACAGGCGCTTCCAGTTGAAGTGGTGGGTTAGGACGGGAGTCTTCCCCCTCGGTGCCCAGGTGGCCCTCACCGAGGGGAGGAGCGAGAAGCCCGACTCGTCTTCGAAGACGATCCACGCCCGGCGCCGTCGGGCGTTTTTTTTACCACGGGCCAGCGCTCCCGCGCCCAGGCGGCGATAGCGTCCTGGTCGGCCTCGAGGGCTTTGCGCGCGGGACGCTGACGGCTCCAGCCCAGGCGAGTGCGCAGGATTGACCACGTCTGAGTCGTCGAATAGCTGACGCCGGTCACCCGCTCGAACACTGTCGCGATTCGAGCGAGCGTCCAGAGTTCGGTGGGAAAGCCGTTGTGCGTTGGTCCCTTGGCGAGGGCCCTCTCGACGTTGACGAGTTGCTCGTCGGTGAGCTTGGGCAAGCGCCCGGCGCGCTGCGCACCGCGCAGACCATCGACGCCATGTTCGCGCCAGGTCGCGTGCCACTGCGAGGCGGTCTCTCGTGACACGCCCAGTTCGCGAACCACGTCAGCCTGGGGCGAGCCATCCTCGAACATCTTGCCGGCGCGCAGTCGACGCTGGGTCAACGCCTCGAAGTCCCGACGTGGACGAACACGTTGGCTCGTCGTTGGTGGCACAGACGTCTTGGAACGAGAGGAAGGTGTCATGAGAACAGTTTCCCATGTCTACCACCGCTATCAGGGTATTACCGAAAGGTCTCTAGTAGACGAACTCGGTGCGCAGCCCTTCACTGTCCCACTCGGCGTCACTCGGGATTCGCCTGGCTGCCTTGCCGTTCACTCGCCGCGCCGTCCACAGCAGTGCGGCTGCGTCCAATAGGTGCTTCTCGGGCACCGGTAGGTCAGCCTCGAGAATCACGTGCGCGTTCTGGATGCGCATCGTGAGCAGTTCGCGACGTTCGTCGCGACCCTCCTCACGACGTTTCGACCGACGCAAAGGAACGTCGCCGTTCAACTGGTAAAAGCTCAACTCCGGGTGCCCACTGTAGACCACTCGCTGACGGAACGGCGACATCTCGTTGAACACCTCGCGGTAACGAGGCAGTCGCTGGAGCGTGGCCGCGTCGAGGCCCGCAGTCGAGCTCGCGTAGCCGGCGAGGGCCGCGCGCGTCGGCGCGGTCGCGACGGTCGTCCGGCGGTTGGCGAGCAACACTCGTGCCGCGAGGTCACAGGCTCGCGGTGGATCACCCACCTCGTCGCGAAAACCAATCGGCGCGTTGACCACGATCGTCGCGTAGGCGGGACGCTCGTTCAAGACCTCGAGAAAACTCGCGAATAGCTTGGGTGGCTCGGGCATGAACGTCGCCGCGTGGTGCCTCGCTCCCGCGAGCAGCCAGCCGCGCCCAACCGGGGTCACGCCAGCCACCAACAGATACGGAAGTTCTGGACCGCGACGGAGCGTCACGAACGGCTCAGGTCTTGGGGCCCTTGTATCCCGAGAATTCGAGGGCTCGTGTCAACTCCTTGGGGTGCGCGCTCGTCGCGAAGGCATCTTCGTAGGATATCGTCCCCGCCATGATCAAGCGAGCCAAGTCGATCTCGAGCACCTGCATGCCTTCCTTCGAGTTGGTGAACATCACGTTGGTCAGCTGATTGGATCGCCCCTCGCGGATGAGGTTGCGCACGGGACTGGTGGCGATCAGTACTTCGAAGGCCGCCACCATCCCACCGCCGACTTTGGGCACGAGGCGCTGGGCGACGATCGCGCTGAGCGACGCGGCGAGCTGCACCCTGGTCTGCTCCTGGCGCCAGGCAGGGAAGACGTCGATGATGCGGTCGATCGCCTGGGCGGCGTCGTTCGTGTGCAGCGTCGCAAAGACGAGGTGGCCCGTCTCGGCCATCGTCAGCGCGATCTGGATCGAGTCGATGTCGCGCATCTCGCCGATGAGCAAAATGTCGGGGTCCTCGCGCAACGCGGACCGGAGGGCTCGATCGAAGGAGGGGCTGTCGAGTCCGATTTCGCGCTGGGTGACCGCCGACTGCTTGTGATTATGCACGTACTCGACGGGGTCTTCGATGGTGAGTATGTGCGCGGCCCGCGTTTCGTTGATTCGGTCGATGATCGACGCGAGGGTGGTGGACTTGCCCGATCCCGTCGGTCCTGTCACCAGCACGAAGCCGCGCGGCTGCTGCGCGACCCACTCAGCCGCCCACGGTAGGCCCAGCGTCTCGAAGGTGGGGATCTTGCTCGGGATGATCCGCAACGACACGGCCGCCTGGCCACGCTGAGTGAAGATGCTGCCGCGCACGCGCGCGAGATCGCGCCACGAGAAGGCGAAGTCGACATCCATCTGATCGTGGAAGACCTGGCGCTGGCCATCCGTGAGCAGTGGTATCGCCATCGCACTCACGTCGTCCGCCGACAGCGTGGGTGAGCCCTCGACCGGGATCAACTTGCCGTCCACTCGGATACGAGGTGCCGACCCCCCGGCTAAGAGTAGGTCCGATCCCCCCTTGTCCCACAGGATCTGGAGCCAGTGGTCTACGCTCCCGTCGCCTCCGCTCACGTCACCCTCCAGGTAGTTCCCCGATTATTCCCCGATAAACAGCCACGCGGTCCACGCCTCGACGCAAGTGCCGAGCGCGTGGACCGCGTGGTCAATGAATCAATCTCGGACGATTACGGCTTGCCGTTGACCGCCCAGTTACACGCCTCATTGGGCGCTACCGTTGCATCGAAAAAGTCATTCTTGTACGTACCAGTCAGTGCTTCCACATACACGTCACCGTAGACCGATGCGGTTCCCGCTCCCGGGGTTCCGGAAGACGGAGCCGTCTTGATACTTGCCTTCGCAGGCGCGGTACCATCGCCGACCGAAATGGCATAGGAGCTCGAGGTTGGCCACGTGTGGATGAATGGGTTGCCGTTGATTGTAATCGAACCACTGGTGTACGGCGAAGGTGAAACTTGCGTCATCGCCGTCTGAAACTGCGCGGCGGTTAAGCCAGCCGTCTGATAGGCCGGGTTCTCGGCCACGAGAGCAGCTACACCCGTGCCAACGGTCGACGCATCAGTCTGGCAAGCCGCTGACGTCGCCTTACCCGTCACGCTACCCAACGCAAATACCACAATTGCGGCCAGGATGCCGAGCACGATGATTACGATGAGGAGTTCAATCAACGTGAAGCCCCCGTCGATCTCACCGGCGGACCGACGCCGTTGAATCCGTTGATACGTCCGAATCATGCTGTCTGCCTTTC
>JAJXTB010000138.1 GCA_021784205.1 Actinomycetes bacterium | reverse complement strand
CAGCCGTGATCTACGCCGTCGTCTTCGCGAACCTTCTCGCCATGAACTACTACGCCGGCCCAGCCCGGTTCAGCCTCGACTACTACCTCGAGAAGCGGTACTCCTGGTGGTGGCACGTCGCCGAGGTACGTCGCCCGGCGAGTGACTCAGAACTCGCGACTTCGAGCGCGACGCTGGTGTCGCAATCGGCTTGACGTCGTGCGGCCAATCGCGGACCGTCCCCTCCAGCGCCATCCGCGATTGGCCGCCAGTACGGACAGCGAGATCGTCGCACTACTAGGAACGGTTCTCCGAGCGACGTTCACGACTACGGTGGTGGAGACGTCCGAGCGAGAAAGGCAGCCGGGTGACACCTCCACATTCCGAAGAACATCTCGCCATGATGGCGAATCGCCCCGCACCAAAAAAACGTCGGGGGTACGCGTCGGGCAAGGATGACTATTTGGCCCGGCTCCGCAAGATCGAGGGTCAGGTTCGAGGAATCCAGCGAATGGTCGAAGACGACCGTTGGTGTCCCGATATCGTCACCCAGATCGGATCGGTGAGTGCCGCGCTGCAAGAGGTGACCGTTGGTCTGTTGAACGATCACCTCCAGCACTGTGTCGTCGATGCGGTCAACCGGTCCGAACAGGACGGTGGTGAAGCGCTGCGCGAAGTAGCGAGCACGATTCGTCAGATACTTCGCCTGTAACGAACTCAGATCGACTCGCCGCCGCGGTCGTGGATAGAGATTCAGACGGGAAACGCGGCCGGCGACTTCGCATCAGCCCGTGCTGGCCCAGCTGCGGCGTCGCCCGGGAGTCGTCATCGATCAACGGCCGGGCCAAGTCGTCAGGCACCACGTCACGAGGTCTCGCCACGGGGTCAGTGGATGACGCCGCACCCGGAATCGCCGTAGCTCGACGGCGTGCGACGACCCGCGGTCTCGGCCGTACTTACGGACGGGTGGCGGAAGCCGGACCGAACCGAGTCGTGTCCCACTCGTCAGTGCGGTTTCGGAGAGCGCCATGCGGCGCTCGGTGGTACGGGCCATGGCTCGAGGTGCAGCGTCGTCGATCGCCGACTCGCTGCTCGTGCCCGTGAGACGGAGACGTTCAGGCCGTTGCCTTGGGAATCTGACTGAGCAACGTACTCGGGTTCACGTACATCTCCTGATTGGTGATCCAGTAATCGCGATACCACAGGACCCGGCCGCGATAGATCAAGACGAACGCGTGGCCGGGGGTCGTCGCGTGCATCCCGAGGCCGAGCGTGTTGAACGCCGTGGACATCTTCAAACTCGTGTCGGATATGAGTGGTGTCGTAATGCCGTAGTCCGAGGCGGCCTGGCGCAGGACGCCGACCGGGTCGGGGGTGATCGAGATCAGCTGAATGCCACGTCGGGCCAGTTGATCACCGACTTGTTGAATACTGTGAATCTGTTCCAGGCAGGCCTGGCACGAGACACCCTCGGAAAAGAAGAGGAGCGTCTTGTGGTCAAAGACCGAGTTCGAGGAGATGACGCTCCCGGTCAGGAGGTTGTGCGCGGAAAACGCCGGCACGCGCGTCCCGGCGGGCAGACCCGTCCCGATCGCGACACCGGCGGGTAGTCCGCGCGGCGTTGGTACCGCGTTGGCGTGTAGCAGCCGCGGAACGACGAAACTCAGCGCGACGAGGGCGACGGTGCCGGCGATCCAGGCCGCACGTCGGGTGTCGCGACGACGACGAGCGCGTTGGCGCCGCGCGCGCTGCGCCACGCTCGCCCTCGACGGTGGGTTAGGACTCGGTTGTTTGGTTGGCCCCTTCGGGGTTGAGGGACGTGTTGGTGTCCGATGGTTCCGATTGCTCTGCGTCATGACGCCTCTTCCTTCCTCGAACGACGTACCACGCGAATGCCCCAGCCACCGTCACCAAGATCGGCAGGGTGATGACGTTGGGCACCGCGTCGAGGTGCGCGGAAACCCCGCGCACCCAGTCACCCATCGCGCGCTGGTACGCCGGTGCCGTGTTCGACTTACCGATCAGCGCAAGGATGATGAAGAGCACCCCGAAGCCGGCGAACATCACCGCCCCGCCGAGGCGCATGACGCCAATGCGCTTGTGGTGGTTCTTGAACGAGATCGTGACGGGTTTGTCGCCAATCCGGCCCCGATAACGACCGGTGACGAGCGCGATGGGGATGAGCGGCGCCATCATTCCCGTGACGTACGCCGCCCCGAGGAGTAGCCCGCCGGTCACGGTACCACTCGTCGCCGAGAGGGCGATCGCCCCCGCGAGCACCGGAGCGCAGCACGCGGTCGACGCGCCAGAAAATGCGCCGAGGCCGAAGACGGACCACAGTGAACCGGTCATTCGGGGCTGGGGAACGTTGAGCGACATCATCGAGCCGCGCCACAGCGCAACCGCTACGCCGATCATCATCAATCCACCCAGGGTGAAGAGTTGTGCGTGCCAGTGCGTGATCGTCGACGCGATGCTCGCCGCGCCCATGGTGATCGGCAAGACCACCACCGTGACCCCCGCGACGTAGAGCGCACTCAGGCGGGCGACTCTAAGTTTGCGGCCGCCGCCGATGGCCGCCAGGTACGCGGGCAACATGACCCCGGCGCAACACGGCGCGAAGAACGCAACCATGCCCGCGGCGAAGGCCGCGGCGAGTGAACCCCCGAGCAGCAGCGTCATCGGCCCAGCTCCTCGCGCAGACGGCCCTCGGAGAATCGGCCGTAGGCGATCACTCGCATCCCGTTGACGAGGACCGGTGGGAAGGCGAAGACGACGCCCCGGCCGGCGAGCACCGCGGCCTCGTCTCCGTAGATATCAGCTTCTCGATACGTCACGCCCAAGGTCGTCAGCATCTGGCGGGCGCGTTCACACCAATGACAGCCAGTCGCGGTGAATAGGGTGTATGAGTCACGTTGCTCGGACATGCGCTCGATAGTACGAAGCACTTGTGAAAGAGTGATGAAGTTGCGCACTGGCTCGCCAAGTAGTGACATAAGTCCCGAATGTCGTCGCGGTGGCGTCGCCTACACATCATCTTCACACGCGGGTTCCAGACTTGGCGCATGAGGCGAAGTCGAGAACGCAGCCCTCGGGTCATCGTGATCGATGATGACCCGTCAGTTCGTGAAGTGAGTCGGGCCTACCTTGAGCGAGACGGGTTCGTGGTCACTCTCGCCGAGACGGCCCAGGAGGGGATCGAGCTCGCCGAACGCGTTGCACCCGATCTCGTCGTCCTGGATCTCATGTTGCCCGACCTACCCGGCGAAGACGTCGCCCGGGAGATCCGCGGGAGGTCGGACCTGCCGATCCTGATCCTGACGGCCAAGGCCTCGGAGAGCGATCGACTGAACGGTTTGGCCCTGGGGGCCGACGACTACCTCGTGAAGCCGTTCAGCCCACGCGAGCTCGTGGCCCGCGTGCGCGCGATCCTTCGCCGAACGAACGGGGTCGACGCGCCCCTGGTGAGCGAACTGCGCCTCGGTGGAGGCAATCTGGTGATCAATTCCCTGACTCGAGAGGTGCTCGTGCGGGGATCGGTCGTGGATCTGACGCGAAACGAATACCGACTCCTGGAGGTGCTCGCGCGATACCCCGGCCGTGTGTATTCGAGGCTCGAACTCATCAACCGGGTGCAAGGGTACGACTACGAAGGCTACGAGCGGACGATTGACGCTCACGTGAAGAACCTTCGCAAGAAGATTGAAGTGGACGCGCGCCACCCCGAGTTCGTCGAAACGGTATTCGGCAGCGGGTATCGAATGGCCCGACCAGCGCGCGCGTCGTGACGCGGCTGAGTCTTCGCTCGCGTCTCACGATCGCGCTCATCGCGATATCGCTGTTCGCGGTCGCCCTCGCCGCGCTCATCGGGAACATGGGGCTCAATTCGCGACTCGAGCAGGCCGCGCGTTCGAGGCTCGTGGCGACGGCCCAGTCCCTCGCGTTCCTGAGTTCGCGGACCCTGTCGACGGCGCCGCATCCGATGATCGTCCTGCAGTCCGAGATCACCGATATTGCGCGTTTCGAGGGCCTGCGCGTATCGATCGACCTGACCAACGGGCCGACGGTGCGAGGGGGCGCGCCGATCACGGGTACCGCGGTAACTCGTCCCATCATCGTCGACGGCCGTCACGTTGGCGTCCTTCGCGTCGCAACGTCCAACGGACTACTGCTGACTCCCGGCGACGTCCAACTCGGCGACTCGCTCAATCGTCTGCATCTCGTGGCCGCCGCCGTGGCGTTGCTCGTGGCGCTCGTCACGTCCCTTCTCCTCTCTGAGACCCTGTCACGGCCCCTGCGTCACGTGCGCGACGTGGCCGAACACCTCACCCGGGGCGACCTCGACGCACGCGTGCAACTCGACCGGGTGCCCGAGACGGCCGCCGTCGGCCGCACCCTGAACACCCTGGCGGAGAAGCTCCAGTGGGAGGAGGAACTTCGCAAGGAGAGCGTGGGGGATCTCGCCCACGAGTTGCGAACGCCGGTGAACGCGATCTTGAGTCGGGTCGAAGCGGTGCAGGACGGACTGCTTCCGGCGGCGGAGAACCTCGAAGTCGTCCACGGCGAAGCGTTGCGGCTCACACACCTGCTCGACGACCTCGCCCGGCTGGCTGACGCTCAGCAGCTCGCGTTCGACCTCGACCGAGACCTCGTGGACGTCGCCAACGTCGTTCACGCCGCGACGCGGGGGCTCAGTGTGACCGCCCTGCAGCACGGCGTCGAACTCGACGCCACCGCGGAACCGGCGTACCTCACCGGCGACGCGCTGCGCCTCGAGCAGG
Organism: Actinomycetes bacterium; assembly: GCA_021784205.1. Next base: position 43 of record JAJXTB010000138.1, on the reverse strand, counting down.
TGGTACTGAACCTGCTATCCAACGCCATTCACGCCACGCCCCG
>JAJXTB010000038.1 GCA_021784205.1 Actinomycetes bacterium | reverse complement strand
GCCCTCGCGCGCCACGTCGGCTGGGGTCGCGTCTCGGTCATCCACTTCGACGCCCACGCCGACACCGGCGACACCCAGATGGGCTCGCTCTACGGCCACGGCACGCCGATGCGCCGGCTGATCGAGTCCGGCGCCTGCCGCGGCGACCGGTTCATCCAGATCGGGCTGCGGGGCTACTGGCCCGAGCCCGAGACGCTGGACTGGATGGCCGAGCAACAGATGCGCTCCTTCGAGATGGGTGAGATCGTGGCGCGGGGCCTGGACGCCGTGCTCGACGAGGCCCTCGAACTGGCCCGCACCGACTGCGACGCGATCTTCCTCTCGGTCGACGTCGACGTCGTGGACCCGGGGTCGGCGCCGGGCACCGGCACGCCCGAGCCGGGCGGGCTGTCGAGTCGACAACTGCTCGACGCCGTGCGTCGCATCGCGATGGAGGGCCCCCTCGGGGGCCTCGACGTGGTCGAGGTCTCGCCGCCCTACGACCACGCCGAGATCACCGCGTACCTCGGCAACCGCGTGGTGCTCGAGGCGCTCGGGGGCGTCGCCTGGGCCGCGGCCCAGCGCCGTGGCGCCGCCGTGCGCGACCCGGGCGACCCCTTGCTGAAGGGGCGTTAGTCCCGCATCGTCTCGAGGATCCGGCGCACCAACGCCTCGTCGGTGTCGGGGTGTAAGAAGGCGAAGCGCGCGACCGTCTCGCCCTCCCACTTGGTCGGGGTGACGAAGGCGATCTGGTCGCGCAGCAGCTGCAGGCTCCACTCGTTGTAGCGCTCGTCGTTCCACCCGTGGCGACGGAACATCACCACCGACAGGCTGCTCGGGCGCACCATCTCGACGTGGTCGTACTCGCCGATGATCGCCTCGGCGCGTCGCGCGAGGTCGATCGCCGCCTGGATCGCCGACTCGAAGGCGGCCGTGCCGTAGGTGACCAGCGAGTACCAGAACGGCAACCCGCGGGCGCGCCGCGAGAGGTGGATCGCGAAGTCCGACGGGTTCCACTCGTAGTGCTCGTCGTCGGTGCTGTGCAGGATGTCGAGGTAACTCGCCTGCTGGGCCAGCACCTTGCGCGCGACCGTGGGGTTGCGATAGATCAGGGCCGCGCAGTCCAGTGGCGCGAAGAGCCACTTGTGGGGGTCCACGACGAAGCTGTCGGCGTGGCGCAGCCCCGTGAAGCGGTGGCCCTCCGTGGCCGACATCATCGCCGCGCCGCCGTAGGCGCCGTCGACGTGGAACCAGAGATCGTGCTCGCGCGCGTAGCTGCCGAGCCCCTCGAGGTCGTCGACGATGCCGGCGTTGGTCGTCCCCGAGGTCGCCACGACGCCGATCACCGTCTCGGGGTGCGGGTCACGCGCGAGCGCGTCGATCAGTGCTTCGCGGGTGAAGCGGTGGTCCTCGGTCTCCACGAGCAGGGCGTCCACGCCGATGACGTGCAGCGCCTTGCCGACGCTCGAGTGGGTGTCGGCCGAGATGGCGTAGCGCACGCTGCGCGGGTCCAGGTCGGGGCGCCGCGTGCGTCCGACGTCGCGCCCGACCGTGAGCCCGGCGAGGTTGCCCATCGAGCCGCCCGAGACGAAGGCGCCGCCGGACCCCTCGGGCATCCCCGCGCGGCCGGCGAGGTACCCGAGGGCCTGGTTCTCGGCGACCACGACCCCGGCCGACTCCAGCCAGCTGGTGCCGTTCAGCCCCGAACAGGCGACCACCATGTCAAAGAGCAGCGAGTTCTTGGTCGGCGCGTTGGGGATGAAGGCGAGGTAGGTGGGCGGGTCGCTCGAGACGACCGCCGGGGCGAGGGACCGCTTGAAGAAGTCGAGCACCTCGACGGGTGCGCGGCCCTCGGCGGTGATCATCGTCGAGAGCTCGTCCAGGGGCAGCGTGGCGAGTCCGCCGTAGTCGAGGGGCACGGGATCCAGGGCGAGCCGGTCCCGGCAGTAGTCGAGGATCGCGTTGGTCGCCTCAGCGTCGTATTCAAACATCGGATGTCCCATAACTCGTTACCTTTCAAATGAGGCCCTTGCTATCGTAGACACCCGGCGCGACCCGCAGGTGAGCGTTCGAACCGGTCGGTAGGATGTGGCATGAACGCGACGACGATCGGTTTTCTCGGCCCGGAAGGCTCGTTCACGCACGAGGCCGTCACCACCCTCGGCGACAGCCGCGCCGTCGCGGTCGCCACGATCGGTGACCTGCTCGCCGACGTCGCCGCCGGTCGACTCGACCGGGCGCTCGTTCCCATCGAGAACGCGATCGAGGGCACGGTGTCGGCGACGATCGACGGTCTGGTCTTCGACTACGACCTCTACATCGAGCGCGAGGTCGTGCGTCCGATCCACCTGCACCTGCTCGCCCGTCCCGGGGTGTCGCTCGCGGCGGTCACGACCGTGTACAGCTACGTGCACGCGCTCGCGCAGGTTCGCGGATTCCTCGCCGGCATGCCGCGCGCCGGCGTCGTCCAGTCGACGTCCACCTCGGAGGCGGCGCGATTGGTCGCTGGGTCCGACGAGCCCTGGGCGGCCGTCGGTTCGGCGATGGCCGGTGAGATCTTCGGTCTCGCGTCACTCGCCCCGGACATCGAGGACCACCCGGGCAACGCCACGCGGTTCGTCGTGGTCGGTCGCGACGCCATCGCGACGCCGACGGGCCACGATCGCACGACCATCGTCTGCTTCCAGGACAACGACCGTCCGGGTTCGCTCTACGGGATCCTGGGGCGTTTCGCGGCGCGCGACATCAACCTGACCAAGCTCGAGAGTCGACCGACCAAACTCGGGCTCGGGAACTACTGCTTCGTGATCGAGTTCGAGGGTCACGTCGACGACGACATCGTCGCCGACTGTCTCGTCGACCTCCAGGTCCACCTCGCGCGCGTGAAGTTCCTCGGCTCCTACCCGGTGACCGGCGAGGAAGCGACGAGCAGGCGCGGCGAGATCGACGAGGCGCGTCGGGCCGCGACGGACTGGATGGCGTCGCTGCGCGCGCGCGTACGGCCCCTCGACTGATCGGGCCATCTCGGTCCGGCGCGTTCCATCTGCGTGACCGGGCGTCGGGAGGGAGTGCGCCGAGCCTTCGAGGTCGTCGTGTTGCCTCGGTCGCACGGACTGTTGCTGGGACAACGTGTTGAAGTTGGATTATCCCTGATCCGTGGGTCAGTACATGGCGGAGGGAGTGGGATTCGAACCCACGGTGGGCAAGCCCACGCCGGTTTTCAAGACCGGTACATTCGTCCGCTCTGTCATCCCTCCGGGGACGACTCTACTTGAGCTAGCCCTTCTTACTGCGGAGTCGCGCGCGCTGAGAGTGGTCGAGGACCGTCTTGCGCAGCCGCACCGACTTCGGCGTGACCTCGACGGCCTCGTCGTCGGCGATGAACTCGAGCGCCTGCTCCAGGGAGAAGATGGTCGGCGGCGAGATCTTCTCGAAGTTGTCGCTGCCCGACGCGCGCATGTTGGTGAGCTTCTTCTCCTTGGTCGGATTGACGTTCATCTCGTCGGAGCGGGCGTTCTCGCCGACGATCATCCCCTCGTAGACCTCGACGCCCGGGCCGACGAAGAGCACGCCGCGCTGCTCGAGGTCGATCAGCGCGTTGCCGGTCGTGTCACCGCGCCGGTCGGCGACGAGGACCCCGTTGCGCCGGGTGCGAATCTCGCCGAACCAGGGCGCGTAGCCGTCGAAGTTCGAGTGCATCATCCCCGAGCCGCGCGTCTCGGTCATGAACTCGGTGCGGATGCCCACGAGCCCGCGCGCCGGAATGCGCCACTCGAGTCGGACCCAGCCGGTGCCGTGGTTCACCATGTCGAGCACCGTGCCCTTGCGGGTCGCGAGCAACGTCGTCACCGCGCCGACGAACTCCTCGGGCACGTCGATGGTGACCCGCTCCATCGGCTCGTTGACGTGGCCGTCGATGACCTTGGTGACGACCTGGGGCTTGCCGACCGTCAGCTCGAAGCCCTCGCGGCGCATCGTCTCGATCAGGATCGCGAGTTGCAGCTCGCCGCGGCCCTGGACCTCCCAGGCGTCGGGGCGCTCGGTGGCGAGCACGCGCAGCGAGACGTTGCCCACCAGCTCGCGGTCGAGGCGGTCCTTGACCATGCGGGCGGTGAGGAGCTTGCCCTCGGTGCCGGCGAGCGGCGAGGTGTTGATGCCGATCGTCATCGAGAGGCTCGGCTCGTCGACGTGCAGGGGCTCCAAGGCGATGGGGTTCTCGGGGTCGGCGAGCGTCTCGCCGATCGTGATGTCGTCAAAGCCCGCGACCGCCACGATGTCGCCGGGGCCGGCGCTCTGGGCGGGGACGCGGTCGAGGGCCTCGGTGATGAAGAGCTCGGTGATCTTGGCGTGCTCGATGGTCCCGTCGATGCGACACCACGCGATGCGCTGGCCGCGTTCGAGGGTGCCGTTGACCACGCGACACAGCGCCAGTCGGCCCAGGTAGGGCGAGGCGTCGAGGTTGCACACGAGCGCCTGGAGGCCGTGATCGGGGTCGTACTCGGGGGCGGGCACGTAGTCGGCGATCGTCTGAAAGAGCGGGGTCAGGTCGCCGCCGGTGTCGGTGGCGTCGTGTGACGCCCAGCCCTGGCGGGCGCTCGCGTAGAGGATGGGGAAGGCGATCTGGTGCTCGTCGGCGTCGAGGTCGAGGAAGAGGTTCTCGACCTCGGTGACGACGTCGGCCACGCGCGCGTCGGGCCGGTCGACCTTGTTGATCAAGAGCACCACGGGCAACCGTCGCTCGAGGGTCTTGCGCAGCACGAAGCGGGTCTGGGGCAGGGGTCCTTCGGCCGCGTCGACGAGCAGGATGACCGCGTCGACCATCGCCAGCCCGCGCTCGACTTCGCCGCCGAAGTCGGCGTGGCCGGGGGTGTCGATGATGTTGATCGTCAGGTCGCGCCACTTCACCGCGGTGTTCTTGGCGAGGATGGTGATGCCCTTCTCGCGCTCGAGGTCACCGGAGTCCATGACCCGGTCCGTGAGCTCCTCGTGCGCGGTGAACGCCCCGGTTTGGCGCAGCATCGCGTCGACCAGAGTCGTCTTTCCGTGGTCGACGTGGGCGATGATGGCGATATTTCTGAGCGAAGTGCGTAGTGACATGACTGAACCACGCTAGTAGGCGGCGCCCAGTGGCCATGCTAGGCGGCTAAACGGTCCCCGGGCTCACTCAGCACGATAGCGGCGCGCACCAGGTCGCGGGCACCGGCTCGCACGTTCGCGTCGGTGCCGTCGACGGCGAGGATCACCCCCGCGTCGGGCCACACCCCGACGTAGCGGCGAGGCGAGCGGCCGTCGGGATCGGCGAAGGTCGCCGCCGCGAGGTCGGCGCGCAGGCCCGGTCCGGCGCTCGGTCGCGGCACGCCGCCGCGCAGGCGCACGACGACCTCACCACGACCGACGACGAGGTCGCGCCGGGCCCGCAGGGTGGCCCGAGCCCGCGCGACGTCGTAGTACGCGTCGGCGGCGGCGACCCCCCAGTCGGCCGCGATGGTCGAGGCGACGTCGGCGAGGGTCGCCGCCCAGTCGGCGGCGGCGGCCTGGACGAGGGCGAGCTCGGCGGGGTGGCGGTTCGCGAGCCACGCGCCGAGCGACCCGGCGCGCAGCCGTCCAGTGGCGGCGCGGGCGAGCAGGTCATCGATCTCGTCGCGTACCGCGTCTCGCAGCGCGCCGGCGCGCGAATCCGCCACGCGGCGCAGCGCGCCGTTGCCGAGGATGCGCCGCGCGGCCGTCGGGGACCACGCGAAGGTGCTCGCGGGCCGTCCGCCGCGCTCGACGAGCCAGGCGTCGACGCGGCGGTGGCGATCGGTCTCGACGGCGCCCAACCGCTCGGTGAGCGCCCGTCGGTTGGCCCCGGTCACGACGAACGCCTCGCGCGGCGCGTCGCCGATCACGCGCGCGAGGGCGTCGGGCGACATCGCGCGGACCGTGAGGTCGGTGTGGCTCACGGGCGCACCGCGTGCAGCACGTCGTCGACGGCGGCGCCGAGCATCGTGACGTCGACGTCGTCGCTCGCCAGCTCGCCCGTGGCCGTCGAGAACATCGCGACCCGCCACGGCATCACCGAGGTGCACAGGCAGTGCGACAAGGCGTGAAAGCGCATGAGTCGCGCGCTGCTCGTGCCGATCGGCGAGGTCGTGACGTCGAGCAGCACCGTGGACGCGGTGGCGTCGGTGCTCGCGCCGATGACCAGGTCGACCACGTCGCTCAGCACCACGGCGCCGCCGGCGAGGGGTAGGCGGACGCGAACCGCCGTGCGAAGCGACCAGGCGCCGGGCACGGTGGCGAGCGCGCGGCCGAGGGTCGCGCCGTGGGCGTTGACCTCGGAAGCGAGCCGGGCCCGCGCGTCGGCGTCGAGGTCGTCGAAGGTGTTCACGAGATCGCGCGACGGCTGGTCGACGCGCCAGGCGCGTAGCGCGTCCTCGAAGGCGTCGTCGCTCGGATGGCCGACCGCGATGAGTCGGACGAGCTCGGCGACGAGCGCGCCGCGGAGCCGTCCGATCGGGGCTCGGGCGATGTCGACCGCGTCAGCGTGGCGCACGACGTTCGCGGCACTGACGACGAGCGGGGACGCGAACGTCGCGAGGTTGCGGGTCTCGTAGAGCCCGTCTTCGAGAATCGCGCGCAGTCCCGCGGCCGTGTCGGTGTCGCGACGTGGGCGCTCGGAGCGGTTCCCGCGCAACACCTCGAGGATCGATCCGGTGGGGGTGGTCGTCGTCAGGGTCACGAGCCACTCTTGCGCTCGCGTGTGACACGTGCCTAGCGTGACGCCGTGTTCGTTGCCGTCTTCACGTTCTTCGTCGTCGCCGTAGTCGTACTCAGCGTGCTCGTCGTGCGCTTCGCGATTCGCCGCGACCGTGAGCGACGCGGCTAGCGCTCTAGACGCGCCTCGAGGTCGGTGATCGCCCGGTCGAGGTCGGCGATCGCGCGCTCGATGACGGCCAATCGGGCGTTCACGATCGCCTCGACGCGCTCGTCGACGCGGCGGTCGACCTGTTCGCGCAGTCGCGAGTCGAGTGAGTCAACGAGCGGCTGGGCCAGCTGCTTCAGTCGGTCGCGCAGTTCGTGGGACTTGGGGCTCGGCTCGTCGCTCACGCGGCCAGATTAGGCCGCGGCGGGCGGACAGTAGACGCCAGCGTTGAATTGGAGCGTGTTGAACTGCCCGGACCACGGGGGATTGAGCAGCGTCGACTCCTCGCTCGCCAGGGTCGTGCTGGGCGAGCAGGCCGCGCTGAAGGCGATGTAGCCGCGGATGTTGCTGCCCCGGGTGCCCAGGACCGGCACGGGTCCGCCGCCGCCGAAGGCCAGCGCGACGAAGACCGGCATCGGCGCGTTGGCGAGGTGGTAGTTCCGGTACTCGGACTGCGAGGCGTACACGCCCGCGTTGAGTGAGGGGTCCACCGAGGCGATGCCGGCCGACCAGCCGTTCAGCATCGACGACCAGTACGTGGCGTACTGGGCCATCGTGGCGTTGGACGCCCCTCCGGGGGCGTCCAGGCCCGAGTGGGAGTCGGGATAGCCCTCCGGGTCCAGGATCACCCAGTCGGGCTTGAGACCGACTCCGAGGCTGCGATACTGGTCGATCTGGGTGGCGACCCACGCCCCGGCGGCAAAGCCGTGCCGGTAGTAGGTGCCGGGCGCCACCGTCTCGCCCGACAACGGTCCGCTGACCGTCCAGAACGAGAGCCAGGTCACGCGCTTGTGGGCGTTGTAGATGCTCTGGCCCATGAGAAAGTCCGGTGACGTCGCGACGCTCGCGGCGCTGGTGAAGCCCACCCAGGGCGAACTAGTCGTGCCCAGGCCGCCGGTCTCGCTCACGATCGGCCACCCGTCGATCACCGACTGCGTCCACTTGCTGAAGGGTATGGCGTACACGCCGACCCCCTGGGGCGGCGGCGAGCTGACGCCGGCGGCGTAGAGGCTCAACGAGCCGTTGAGCACGAGACCCGTGACGACGGCGCCGACGGTTCGCGCCGAGCTCCCCGCGGTCACCGATACGTCCGTTGCGGTCCACGGCACGAAGCCGCTCGAGCTCGAGAGCACGAAGAGGTCACCCCAGTTGGCGGCCTGGCCGGCGATGGTGACCTGGGTCGGGGTCACACTCAAGTAGAGCGAGCCAGCGAGCGGTGGCGAGCCCGACGCGACGGCCGTCACGTTGAGTACCGTCCAGGGGAACGTCGGGGTCGGATTGCCAATCGTGGTCGTCGTCGTTCCCGTCGTCGTGGTGCCGGGCGTCGTCGTTGACGTGGTCGTGGTGGCCTGGGCCGGGGCGAAGGTCGTGCTCTGGTTGAAGGTCGTCAGGGGTGCGCTGAAGAGTTCGACCGAGCCGAGCGGGCTGAGCGCCGCGACGAAGACGCTCGTAGCCGACGAGGACGCGGCGAGGGGTCCGCGCAGGCGCGGCCCCCCGGTCATGCGGGTGACGTCTTGAACCAACCAGGACGAGGGGTTCGCGGGGTTGACCGAGAACACCTGCAGGTCGCCGTTGGCGGCCGTCGCGGCCACGGCGGGGATCGGTCCGGGGACGACGACGGGGTCACTGGAGGACTTGACGGCGCGGGCGACCTGGGTGAGGTTGACGGGCGCGCCCGTGACGTAGGGGATCGGTGCGGCGCTGTTCCAGGCCAACGAGAAGACCTCGATCGTGTTGAGCGCGGTGCGCGCGGCGACCAGGGCGGTCTGCCCGTTGACGACGACGTTGGCCAGACCCGGCGCGAACGTCGTGGCGGTGATCGCGCTCAGGTCGGTGGCGACCGTGGCGTGCCACGCCTGGCCGGGGTGGGTGTGGACCCACGTCGAGGTCGCCGGATCGTTTTGACTCAGCATGATGAGATGACCGTTGGCGTCGACGTAGAGCACGTCAACGGCGCCCGACGGGTCGATGAAGGGAATCGGGTCGGCCGCGGGCGCCGGGGCGTCGAGGCCGACCGAGAGGTCGGCCCAGTGACTCGTTCCCGTCGTCGACTGGGTGAGCAGTGCGACGTCGTTGTTCGCCGTTCGATAGGCGATGGCTCCGATCGTGCCGTTGCTGGTGCCGTGCGGACCGCCGATCATCGTCGAGTTGTTCACCGCGGCCTTCATCGACTGAGCGTTCCACGGCAGCGGACCCGTTCCGTTGTTGAGGAACTCATAGAGCGGCAGGCCCGCCGGGCCGGCGTTCGTCGATGGTCCCGTCGCCCCGCCGACGTGGGCGCCGACGCTGAGCAGGCCGGCGCCGAGCATCGCGCCAACGAGGACGAGTCGGGTCAGCGGCGCGCGACTACGTGAAGCGGGGGTCGTTCGTCGTCTTGTGATACCCGCAGTCTACGGGCGGGGTCTCGCTGGTTTCGAGCGCCACCGCACCTACGCGCTTACCCGATCCGAGCGGTGACGATCGTTGGCTTGGACGAGGGACTGCGTCGATTGGCGGCGACGTAGCGAACGATGACGTGATAGGTCACGTTGGCGGCGAGGTGATCGATGACGATCGCCGCACCGCGCATCGGGGCCCGGTTCCACGAACGTCCGCCGTTGAGCGAATACTGGAAGGCGCCAACCGTGATCGAGGGGGGAACCGCGGTGAACACCTGGGCGCCGCCGACGAGTGGCACCACGCGCGTGATCGTCGGCGCGGCGAGCGGCGTCAACGACGCGGCGACCGTGATGACGGTGTTGAGCAACGTGGTGCTCTGATAGGTGACCGTCACCGAGAGCGGACCGGGCTGGGAGCTCGAGACGTTCACCGATCCCGCGCCGCTCGCGTCGGTGGTGACCGAGTACGCCGCGCTGCCCGCCCCGGTGTCGCTCGTGGGGTCGGCGTTGAAGAGCACCGTTCCGCTGGGGGCGCTGGCGTTGACGCTCACCGACGCGTCGGACACGGGTCCGCCGGCTTGGTTGCGCAGCGAGAAGGAGACGGTCGCCGACGCGTTCGCGCGCAGCCGAGTGGTCGACACCGTCGCGGTGCTCGCGTTCGCGTCGAAGGCGATGGGACACAGACCGCTCATGAAGGTCGTCGCGTTCGGGCTGCCGAGTCCGGACGCCATGTCGTACCCGGGCCCGGCGTTGTAGACGCCGACGTGGAAGATGTCGTTGTTGCCGGTCGTCACGTCGTTAAAGCCCGTCGTGGCCATGGCGTAGAGCGCGGGGTTGATCAGCCCGAGCCGGTTCACCCCGCACTGATCGGCGGCGACGGCGACCAGTGCGCTCACGAGCGGCGCGCCGATCGACGTGCCGCCGATACTCGACCACCCCGACCCGCAGTTCGTGCCGCAATCGACCACCCCCGTACCGGTGAAGTACTGGATGAACCCGGTCGACGGATCGGCCATGACCGAGAGGTCGGGCACGAGGCGCATCGGCTCGCCCGGCGCGATCCCCGGGGCGCTCTGCCACGAGGGTCGCGACCACAGCGACGACACCCCGCCGCCACCGGCGCCGCCGGCGCCCGAACCCGAGTTCCACACGGTCTCGTTGAGCGGCGCGATGTTGTTCACGGTCAGTCCGCCGACCCCGGTGACCAGGGGCTGGGATGCGGGATCGTCGACTGCGGGCGAGTTGTTCGTGATACCGCTGCAGTCCGAGGAGCCATTGTCACCCGCCGCCGCCACCACGGTCTGACCCTGGGCCGCCATCTGCTCGAAGATCGCCTGTTCGGCGTTCACCGCTCCGCTGGGGTCCTGTTCGCAGGTGCCCCACGACGTCGTGACGACCGACGCGGTGTTGTCGTCGGCGATGCGCTGGTACGCGTCGATCGGGCCCGCGGAGTTGTTCGGTGCGGTGTAGACCGCGATGGTCGCCCCCGGGGCGAGTACCGACGCCTCCTCGACGTCGAGGGTCGCCTCGTCGCTATAGGCCCCGGTGGCACCGCCGTCGACCTTGACGGTGAGGACCTTCGGGCTCAGGCCGTAGCAGGTCTCGTAGGTCGACAGGTCGCTCGGGCTGTAGTTGGCGAGTTCGTAGACCGCGATCGTCTGGCCCGCGCCGGTGAAGCCGTTCGCCCACGCGGTGTCGAGGCCGTAGAGGCGGGCCTGCTGTTGGGCGCTGTAGCCACCGAGGGAATTGGGCGTGGTCGCCGACGGCGACTGGCCGCCCGTCGCGCTCGAACACGAGGTCGGCACGGTGGCGTGACCCACGAGGCGTCGCGTCAGCGAGAGGGCGTGCGGGGTGACAACGGTCGAGAGCCCCGCCACGGCGCGAACGTCGTGGGCGATCGGCGCGGGCAGCGTCGCTGGCGTGACGAACTGGGCCGCGAGGTGCTCGCCGGTGCGAACCGTCGCGACCGACGCCGAGAAGGCCCGGGCGATGTCGGTCGTCGATCCACTGACGGGCAGGATGATGCGCCCGCGGCTCAGTGCGCCGACGCGCAGGTGAAAGGACGTGAAGTACCTGCGCACCGCGTCGACGACGCCGGCGCGTGCGCCAAAGCGCGCGGCGAACTGGGCGGTCGTGAGGAAGTGTCGGTAGTTGGCGGACGCGGGGTCGGTCAGCTGAGCGATGAACGCCGTGAGGGCCGCGGGGTGGGGCTCGGCGAGCGCGACGTCAAAGGAGGTGGCGATCGGTCCGGCGACGCTCGAGTACGTGGACGGGATGGCGAGCGGCCGGGCGACGACGACGCGGGCCTGGGCGCCCTCGGCACTCGCGAGCGGCACGAGTCCGGCGACGAGTGCGATCGCGCCGGCCACGAGTGCCGCGAGGTGGGGGAATCGGTGGTTCACCCGGCCAGCCTAGAAAACTCGTCGCGGGCGTTGCGCGCAGTCGGTCAACTTTCGTCGGTGACGGCGTAGCCCGCGGCCGCGTAGCGCTGGCGCAGGTCACCGCACTCGGCGCAGATCGAGGGCGGGACCACGCCGAAACGCATCAACTGGCCAAAGATCGCGCACCCGACGCAGTAGCCGAAGAACCCCTCCAGGGACGCCGCGGCGATGAGCGGCACCAGGATCCAGCGCGCGACCGACCAGCCGACGCTCAGCCAGACCACGCTCGTGGCGAGCGTGAACGCCGCGCCGATGCCCTGGGCGAAGCGCTTGGGCGGACCGGGAACCTCGCGGCGCCAGGCCGTCAGGCGGGGCCCGGCGACCCGGGTCGCGAACTGACCGAGCGGCGAGAGCGTCGGTCCCGTGAAGACGCGAGCCACGAACCCGTAGGTCAGCGGGACCATCATCCATCGCACGTCTCCGACGAGGGCGCTGAGCGCCATCGCCACGACGCCGAGCGCGACGGTGCGCGCCGCGGCGTCATTGACGGGGTTGGGGAACGAGAGCAGCCTCTTCATCCCACAAACCCTAGTGGAATAGTCAACAATTCGCTACTCACGCCCCGAGCGCGAGGTGCACCGTCGTCGCCGCGCCGATCGCGACGATCAGCCAGCGCACGGTGGCCGGTCGCAGTCGGCGGATGACCACGGTGCCCAGCCACCCGCCGACCAGGGTGCCCACCAGGATCATGTAGATCGCCTCCTGGGCGAGGTGGCCGCGCACGAGAAAGACCGCCGCGGCCACCACGTTGATGATGAGCGACAGGAGGTTACGCAGTCCCTGCAACTCGCCCAGTTCGAGGGGTAGGGCCACGGCCATGATGGCGAGCAGCACGATGCCCAGGCCCGCGCCGAAGTAGCCGCCGTAGATCGAGCCGAGGAAGACCCCGATGAACAGGACCCGCCGGCGTGACGGGTGGTGGTGGTCGAGGTGGGCGAGCCGCGCGGTGATCCGCGGCGAGAGGGCGTAGACGACGGTGGCGACGCCGATCAGCCACGGGACGACGGCCTCGAAGGCCCGCGGCGATCCGAGCAGCAGCAGCGCCGTGCCGATGAGGGTCCCCGCGAGACAGATCGGGGCGAGCGAGGCGACGATGGCCGAGTGGCGGCGGATCTCCTCGCGGAATCCCCGGATACCGCCGAAGTAACTGGGCACCACGCCGACCGTCGAGGAGACGTTGGCCTGCAGCGCCCCCACGCCCATCGCGAGCATGGTCGGGAAGGTGATGAAGGTGCCGCCACCGGCGATTCCGTTCGCCATTCCTGCGGCCACCCCGGCGATCAGATAGATCACCAGACGCCACGGCAGCGCGAGGGAGACCGAGAGCATTGTCACTACTCTACGGAGGTGCTCCGTGTGCCACTTCTGACCGCGTCATCGAATACCGTTGGTGGCATCGTGCGTGCTCTACCGTTAGCGACGTGTACCTCATGACGGGCGAACTGATCATCCCGCGCGACGCGCCGAGCGACTTGATCCGCGCCGCCGGCGGCATCATCATGCGCGTCACCGCGGCGGGTCACACCGAGATCGCGTGCATCTACCGCGAGTCGCGCGGCGACTGGACGTTCCCCAAAGGCAAGCTGGACGGCGGGGAGACCTTCGAACAGGCCGCGCTGCGCGAGGTGCTCGAGGAGACCTCGATGCACTGCCGGGTGGTGCGCTTCATCGGCACGACGAACTACACGCACCGCAAGGGCCGACCCAAGATCGTCGCGTACTACCTCATGGTCGTCGACGACGGCGACTTCGAGCCCAACGACGAGGTCGACGACCTCGTCTGGCTGCCACTCGGACGCGTTCGAGAACACCTCACGTGGGATCGAGACCAGGAGTTGTTCGACATCGCCGCGGCCCTGCCCGAGATGCGCTCGCTCGCCTCGTGAGATCAGGGCTTGATGGTTGGCAGGTGGGTGTAGGAGCCGAGCCAGCGCTGGGTGAGTGAGGCCAACGTGCCGTTGGCGCGCAGCGTCGCCAGGGCTAGGTCGACGCAACCCACGAGGGGGTTGCCCTTTTGGAACACCAGCGCGTAGTGGTCGCCCGTCGAGGGGAACTGGCCGACCACGGTGGCGAAGGGGTTGCCGCTCGAGTCGACGAGCTGGGACGTGGTCATGTAGTTACCCGTCGGCGTGTCGATGACGAGCGCGTCGATGACGCCGCTCTCGAGCGCGCTGACCAACGCGGTCATCGTCGAGAACGACTGGGCCGGCGTGCGCGGGTGGATGAAGCGGGTGATGTAGGCGAGTCCGGGGGTGCCGGCGAGGTCCCCGTAGCGGTAGGTGCGCAACTGGCGAACGCTGTGATTCGTGACGATCGGGTTGTCCTTTAACGCGACGATTGCCTGATGGACGTCGTAGTAGGAGGTCGAGAAACTGACCGCCCTGGCGCGCGCCGGCGCGTAGGTGACCTCGTTGGCGTCGAAATCGAACGGCTTCTTGCCCGCGACGTAGCTCGTCGCGTACGGCTCGACGACCCAGGTGACGTCGCGGCGCACCACGCCCAACTGACTCGCGACGGCGTAGACGACGCCGGCCTCGTAGCCCTGGCCGTTGGCGGGGTGGTTCTGGACGTACCACGGCGAGGAGACCGGATTGTCGGTGGCGACGGTGAGGTGCCCGCGCGCGTACTCGAGCGAGGGCATCTCGGTTCGACAGATCGCCAGCCTCGACGCGGCCGACGTCGCCGCCCCCGTTGGCGCCGTTGGCGCCGCAGTGGCCAGGCCCAGCGCGACGACCGCCACCGCGGTGACCGCTCGTGTCGCGATTCGTCCGTGAAACGACGACTTGCGTTGACGGTGCATGGTTGAACGATTCTACTTGGTGGAGGTATTTCTGGACGGTCACGGCACTGGTTCGCGACCCCGCTCGCTCGCTGCGCCGCACCCGGACGCACGCTGTAGGATAAAGGGACTTGGAGAGGTGGGTGAGTTCGGTTTAAACCACATTCCTGCTAAGAATGCGGCCTGTTAACGCGGGCCCGAGGGTTCAAATCCCTCCCTCTCCGCCACCGACACCGAGCGCCTAGCGCTCGGTGTCGCCACGTGAGGAGACAGGGTGCGGTACTTCATCGAGACTTTGGGGTGCCCGAAGAATCACGTCGACTCCGAGAAACTGGCGGGTCTGCTGGTTACCCAGGGTTACGAACCCACCACCCGCATCGACGAGGCGGACCTCGTGGTCGCCAACACCTGCGCGTTCATCGAGGCCGCTCGCGAGGAGTCGGTGGAGACCGTGCTCGAGCTGGCCGAACAAAAGCGCGAATCGGCGCGCCTCGTCGTGACGGGTTGCATGGCCGAGCGCTACGGCGCCGAGCTGGCCGCGGCGCTGCCCGAGGTCGACCTCGTCGCCGGCTTCGGCCAGAGCCTGATCGCCCCCGCGTCGACCCGGGTCACCCTGTCTCGGCGTCCGACTTCGGACTTCGACCTGCTGAACCTGCCCCGGCCGCGGTCGACGGTGCCGTGGGCCTACGTGAAGATCGCCGAGGGCTGTGACCGGCGCTGCGGCTTCTGCGCCATCCCGACCTTCCGCGGCGACCAACGCTCGCGCTCGACCGAGGAGATCGTGGCCGAGGCCCGCGACCTGGTCGCCGGCGGCGTGCGCGAACTCGTGCTCATCGCCCAGGACCTGGCGAGCTGGGGCCACGACCGGCGTCGGGCCGGTCGCGGCGAACCCGTCGAGGCCCTCGACGGTGGCGACCCACAGCCCCTCATCGCGCTGACCCGGGCGCTCGCGGCCGAAGTCGAGCGCGTGCGGCTGCTCTACCTCTACCCCTCGGGCCTGACCGCGGGGCTGATCGAGGCGATCGTCGACACGGGCGTGCCCTACTTCGACCTCTCGCTGCAACACTCGTCGCGGCCGTTGCTGCGCGCGATGCGGCGTTGGGGCGACGGTTCGCGGTTCCTCGACCGGATCGCCGCGATCCGCGCCCAGGCCCCCGAGGCGACCTTCCGATCGTCGTTCATCCTCGGCTACCCCGGCGAGACCGAGGACGATCAGCGCGACCTCGTGGCCTTCATCGAGGCGGCCCAGTTGGACTGGGCGGGCTTCTTCACCTTCTCGCCCGAGGAGGGGACCGTGGCGGGGACCCTCGGCGACCAGGTCCCCCACGAGCTGGCCCTCGAACGGTTGCGCGAGGTGAGCGAGATCCAAGACGCGATCTCCGCCCGGCGGCGCGACGCGCTCGTCGGCTCGCGACAGCGCCTGCTCGTCGACTCGCCCGGGGTCGCGCGCAGTGTGCGCGAGTGCCCCGAGATTGATGGCATTGTGATAGTCGACCCATCAATCGCGGTGGGTACGTTGTTCGACGGCGAGATCGTCGCGAGCCGCGGCACGGACTTGGAGGCGGTACCGGTATGACGACCGGGCAACGAACGTATGGCGAGACCGCGCTGCTGACGCCGGCGAACATGATGACGGCGTTCCGGCTGCTCGTCGCTCCGGTCTTCATCTACTTGATCGTCGTGCACCGGATCTCGTGGTGGACGACGATCGTGGGATTCCTCGCGGCCGCCTCGGACTACTTCGACGGCATCGTCGCTCGTCGCCACGGCACGACCCGATCGGGCGCATTCCTCGACCCGTTGGCCGACAAGGTGCTCGTGCTCGGAGCGCTGTACGCGCTGGTGCTCGCCCGGCCGCACGGGCTGACCTCCTTTATCGCACCGGCCGTGATCATCACGGTGCGCGAGGTGTGGATGAGCATCTACCGTTCGCGCGCCGCCCGACGGGGTATCTCGATCCCGGCGAGCAAGCTCGCCAAGTGGAAGACCTTCGTTCAAGACTGGGCGATCGCGCTGTGCGTCATACCCGTCGTCGCGGACTACCCGATCATTGGCGAAGTGACGATCTGGGTGGCGGCGATCATGACGATCTACACCGGTTGGCAGTACTACGTCGACGGCCGGCGACTGGAGAACCGTGCGCGTTGAGGTCGTCGCCGTCGGCACGGAGTTGCTGCTCGGCCAGATCGCCGACACGAACTCGCAGTGGCTCGGCGAGCAGCTCGCCGCCAACGGGATCGCGTCGCACTTCCACCAGCACGTCGGCGACAACCACGAACGCATCGTGCTCGCCATCCGTACCGCGCTGACCCGCAGCGACGCCGTGATCGTCTGCGGCGGGCTCGGCCCGACCCAGGACGACATCACCCGCGCGGCCATCGCCGAGGTGATGAACGTAACGCTCGAGCGCGACCCCGCGCTGGTGGCGACGATTCGAGGGTTCTTCGAGTCGCGGGGCCGCACCATGCCCGACAACAACCTCCTGCAGGCCGACGTGCCCACGGGGGCGACCATCATCGCCCAGGCCCGCGGAACGGCCCCGGGGTTGATCTGTCCCGTGGGACAGAAGGTCGTCTACGCCGTGCCCGGGGTCCCCTACGAGATGACCGACATGTTCGAACGCGCGGTCCTGGCCGACCTGCTCGCGCGCCAGTCGGCGACCGGTGAGCGCTCCACGATCGCCAGTCGGGTACTACGCACCTGGGGCGCGAGCGAGTCGGCGTTGGCCGAGGCGGTGGCGAGCCGCTTCAGCGCGCTCGTCGACGACGAACGGGTCACGATCGCGTTCCTCGCCTCGGGCATCGAGGGCATCAAGGTGCGAATCACCGCGCGCGGCACCGACGCCGCGCACGCCGCCACCCTGCTCGACGACGAGGAGGTCCGGATTCGCGAGCTCATCGAGTCGACCCTCGGCGACATCATCTTTGGCGTCAACGACGAGACGATGGAGGACGCGCTCGCCACGCGGCTGCTCGCGCGCGGGGCCACCCTCGCGGTCGCCGAGTCGGTCACGGGCGGCCTGATCGCCAGTCGACTGGTGAACGTCGCGGGGGCCTCGGCGTGGTTCCGCGGCGGCATCGTCAGTTACGCCTCCGAGGTCAAGTTCGACGTGCTCGGCGTGGCGCGCGGGCCGGTCGTGAGCCCCCAGGCCGCGATCGCCATGGCCCAGGGGGTGGCGGACCTGCTCGGAGCGGACATCGGTCTCAGCGTGACCGGCGTGGCCGGTCCCGAGGAGCAGGACGGCCAGCCGGCCGGCACCGTCTTCGTCGGCCTCTCGATCGACGGGCACGTCCAGCACGTGGCCCTGCGTCTGCCCGGCGACCGCCCCCGGGTGCGCGCCTACAGCGCGATCAGCGCGCTCGACGCGCTGCGTCGTGAGCTGGATCGTCTGGCCGTCACCTAGTCTCGGGTGAGAACCCGGGAGGCCCAGATGGCATCGTTGGAGATCGGAACCGACCCGTCCACCATGGGCATGGACGCGGCGCGCCTCGAGCGCATCAGGGGGCACTTCGACCGCTACGTCGCCGATGCGCGACTGAGCGGTTGGCTCGTCACCGTGGCGCGAGCCGGGGAACTCGTCTGGACGGGCTCGGGCGGGTACCGCGACCGCGAGGCCGGGCTCGCGGTCACCGACGACACGCTGTGGCGGATCTACTCGATGACCAAACCGCTCACCACGCTCGGCGCGATGATGCTCTACGAAGAAGGGCGCTTCGACCTGAACGACGACGTCGGGCGCTGGATCGACGCCCTGGCCGAACCACAGGTCTACGTCTCGGGCACGGCGACCGCGCCGGTGACGGTGCCGGCGATCGGTCCGGTGCGGGTCCATCACCTGCTCAGCCACACGAGCGGGCTGACCTACGGCTTCAACTACCTGCACCCGGTCGACGCGATCTACCGGGCCAAGGGGTACGACTTCGGCTGGGCCAAGGGCGCGGACCTGGTGCGCGCCGTGGACGACTGGTCCACGAGCCCGTTGCTCTTTCAACCGGGTAGCCGGTGGAACTACTCGGTCGCGACCGACGTGCTCGGCCGGCTCATCGAGATCTGGAGCGGCCAGTCCCTCGACGCGTTCTTCCGTGAACGGATCATCGAACCCCTCGGACTGATCGACACCGATTGGTACTGCCCCGAGGACAAGCGAGACCGCCTCGCGATGCTCTACGTCCCCGTCGGTGGGACCTTCGCGCCGGTGGCGGACCTCGCGCGCGCGGCCACGCACCTACCCCAGCTGTGGAGCGGCGGCGGCGGGCTCGTCTCGAGCGCCGCGGACTACCAGCGGTTCATGACGATGATCCTGCGCGGGGGCGAGCTCGATGGCGTGCGGCTCCTCTCGAACCGGACGGTTGCGTTGATGAGCGAGAACCATCTGCCCGGGGACGTCGACCTCGCGAACTTCGCCACCGACTCATTCTCCGAGACCGACTACGCGGGTGTCGGCTTCGGGCTCGGCTTCTCGGTGATGCTCGACCGCCGGGCCAATAAGAGCCTGGTCTCGGAGGGCACGATCGGGTGGGGCGGCGCGGCGTCGACGGCCTTTTGGATCGACCCGGTCGAGGAGTTGACCGTAGGGTTCTACACCCAGCTGCTGCCGAGCGGGACCTATCCGATCCGCCGCGAGCTCCAGCAGTTGGTGTACCAGTCCTTGAGCGACTGAACGTCGCACCCTGGTGCACGGCGGGGCAGAAAGCCTCGAATATCCTTGAAGCGAACATTTGTTCGTAGTACGGTGTCGGCGTAGCCCGACCGATGTCAGAGGGGCACTCTACAGTGCTCCGACGACTACACGAAGGAGAACCATGGCCACCGACGACCGAAGCAAGGCACTCGACGCAGCCCTCGGCCAGATCGAGAAGCAGTTCGGCAAGGGATCGATCATGCGCATGGGCGAGAACCTGCACATGAACATCGAGACCGTTCCGACCGGTGCGCTCGCCCTCGACATGGCGCTCGGCATCGGCGGCCTGCCGCGCGGACGAATCGTCGAGCTGTACGGGCCGGAGTCGTCGGGTAAGTCCACCCTCGCCATGCACGTCGTGGCCGAAGCACAGCGCAACGGCGGCGTGTGCGCCTACATCGACGCCGAACACGCGATGGACCCCGTCTACGCGCGCGCCATCGGGGTCAACGTCGACGACCTGTTGATCAGCCAGCCCGACACCGGCGAGCAGGCCCTCGAGATCACCGACATGCTGATCCGCTCCGGGGCGCTCGACGTGATCGTCATCGACTCGGTGGCAGCGCTCACCCCCCGCGCCGAGATCGAAGGCGACATGGGCGACTCCCACGTCGGTCTTCAGGCACGGCTCATGAGCCAGGCCCTGCGCAAGCTCACCGGCGGTCTCTCCAAGTCCAACACCATCGCGATCTTCATCAATCAGCTGCGTGAGAAAATCGGAGTCATGTACGGATGTTTCTCGTACAGTACCCGGGTTGTGCTCGCCGACGGATCGACCGAGAAGATCGGCAAGATTGTCAATCAGCGCATGCCTGTCGAAGTGCTGTCATACGATCCGAAAGTTGGCGCCGTAGTGCCGAAGAGGGTCGTCAATTGGTTTGACAATGGGAACGCCGAAAGTTTCCTCCAGGTGACTGTGGCCAAGCCCCGTGGAAATGGCCGCGCTCAATTCGCAGCAACTCCGAATCACCTCGTCCGTACGCCTGTTGGTTGGAAGGAAGCCAAGGACCTGGTGGTGGGCGAACCAGTTATGCAGGCACTCCCCGTGTACCTATCCGATTTTCAGCAGGAAGTCATACGTGGCACGTTGATGGGCGATGGTGCCATTTCGCCGACGAGAAGTGGACTCGGCGCTCGGTTTCGATACTCACACGGCGCCAAGCAGGCCGCGTATGCGGCATGGAAGGCGTCGCTATTCTCGAATGTGAACTGCAGCCACTTCGAGCGTGAAGACGGAGTAGTGACATACGACTTTCAGCCATTGCCAGAATTGGCTTCGCTTCATCAGTCGGTGTACGTCGGTGGGAAGAAAGTCTTTGACGATGATTACCTCAAAGGGTTGACTCCGTTGTCTCTTGCCTTGTGGTACATGGATGACGCACACTTCCAACTCCGGTCCAAGGGTCTGCAAGCACGCAGCGAAGGGGGGAGTGGACGCGTCACGATCTGTGTCGAGGCAATGGAGCCTTCGACCCGCGAGCGTCTGGTCGCCTACTTGAACGATACGTGGCACATTCGAGCCGACTTGATCGCGTCAGGTTCAAAGGAAATGGCGGTGCTTCGATTCTCAACAAGTGAGTCCGCAAAACTGCAGGCACTTATCGCTCCGTTCGTTCACCCGAGCATGGACTACAAGCTTCTTCCTCGCTTCCGCGGGATATTCGCCGTTGAGCCAAATTTCGTCCCGATGCGATACGAGTTGATGCCAATGCCAATTGTTGACATCCACCAGAAGGCACCGACTCGATCGATGCGGCGCTTTGACATCGAGGTCGAAGGATCGCACAACTACCTGGTCGATGGGGTAGTCGTCCATAACTCACCAGAGGTAACCCCCGGTGGGCGCGCGCTCAAGTTCTACTC
>JAJXTB010000037.1 GCA_021784205.1 Actinomycetes bacterium | reverse complement strand
CACTGATTGGACGGATCCTGAGCGGGGGTCGCCTCGGCGACACGAACACGAGAGAGGCCCGCCGGTTTGCCGTTCTCGACCGCAAGACGACGGTCCTCGACAAGAACGCTGACTGGTACGTTCGCGAAAAGCGCGACGAGTGACGCACGATTGACGTTCACGCGATGTGGTCGAGACCGCAGTCCCGCGAACCGAGTCATCTGCGGCGACTGACGTCACGTCAGGTCGGGCGGCTTTCGAGTCCCCGGCTGGCTCAGCGCGAGTGCTGCGCAGTATGAAAGGCTCGAAGGAGAGTCGAAAGCGAGTCCCATGCCACGCCTGTCCCCCGGCGACGCCGCCCCCAAGTTCAGCCTCACCAACCAAGACGGCACGAAGGTCACGCTGGCCTCGTTAAAGGGCCAGCGCGTCGTGCTCTACTTCTACCCCGCCGACGACACCCCCGGCTGCACGAAGGAGGCGTGCCAGTTCAACGACGACCTCTCGGGCTTCAACGACCTCGGCGTCGTCGTGCTGGGCGTCTCACCGGACGACGCGGCGAGCCACCAGAAATTTCGCGCGAAGTACGGTCTTCGCTTTGACCTGCTGAGCGACCCGACCCGCGAGGTCATGGCGTCCTACGGCGCCTACGGCGAGAAGATGATGTACGGCAAGAAGGTCACCGGCGTCATCCGCTCGACGTTCCTCATCTCCAAGTCCGGGCGCGTCGAGCAGGCTTGGTACGGCGTGCGCGCCGACGGCCACGCGGCGAAGGTGCTCGCCTCGCTCAACGCCTGAGCCGGCCTCGTGCCCGGCACGGTTTCGCCCCACTGACCGAAAGAGACTGGTGAGATGACACAGTCAACTCCCGCTTCCTACGCCGACGAGCGTACGCAACTACTCGAGCTTTTTTCGAGCCAGACTCATCTCGAGGGCGACGAGCTGGTGCTGGGCGCCTGGAGCGCCACGCGCCTGGCCCAAGAGTTCGACACCCCGGCTCTCATCATGGACGAGGTGGCGCTGCGCGAACGCGCCCGGCGATATCGCGACGGGCTCGCCCGACGTTGGGCCAATTCGCGGGTGATCTGGGCGTCGAAGTCCCTGCCCTGCACCGCGCTTTATCGGGTGATGCACGAAGAGGGCCTCGGCATCGACGTCGCCGGCGGCGGCGAGCTGGTGATGGCGCTCGCCGCTGGGGCCGACCCCGCCACCTTCGTCCTGCACGGCAACGCCAAGACCGACCGCGAACTGGAGATGGCCCTCGATGCGGGTGTCGGCACCATCGTCATCGACAACTTCGACGACATCGATCGCCTCGAGCGTCGGGTGCACGACGTCCAGGGGGTGCTGGTGCGTGTTTTGCCCCAGGTGGAGGCCGCGACCCACGCGGCGATCGCTACCGGACACGCCGACTCCAAGTTCGGCCTCTCGATGGACGACGCGCGCCGCGCGATCGATCGCCTTTTACGGAGCGACCGGCTGCGTCTCGACGGTCTGCACGTGCACGTGGGGTCCCAGATCCTCGACACCGCGCCCTTCGCGCGAGCGGTCGAGGTCGTCGCCCAGCTGGGCGACTTCGCGGTCTACGACCTCGGCGGTGGACTCGGAGCGCGCTACACCCACGACATGGTGGTGCCCAGCGTCGAGGAGTACCTGGACGCGCTGGTCGGCGCCGCTCGCGCGCACCTGCCCGCTGACGCGCGACTTCTCATCGAGCCGGGCCGCTCGATGGTCGCCGAGTCGGCCTTCACCCTCTATCGCGTGGTGACGGTCAAGCGCGGGGCGAGCTCCTTCGTCGCCGTCGACGGCGGCATGGGCGACAACCTGGAGGTCTCGCTCTACGGACAGGCCTTCGACGCCACGCTCGCCAACCGCGTGGGCCGCGGCGAGCCCTTCACGCTGGTCGGGCGTCACTGCGAGTCGGGCGACCAGCTCATCGAGTCGGTCCGCTTGCGCGATCCGGCAGTCGGCGACCTCGTGGCGGTGCCGGTCACCGGCGCCTACTGCCTGACCATGGCGAACAACTACAACGGCGCGCTGCGCCCGCCGATCGTGATGGTCAATGGCGACGACGCACGTGTCGTCCTTCGACGCGAGGGCTACGACGACCTGTTGCGCCGCGATCAGGACTGGAGCTGACGTAACTGGCGTTGTGGCGGCGCACGGTGCGCAGGCGGTGCCAGAAGCCCCAGGCGAGCAGGAGGACGAGCGCGATGATCGTGGGGGTCTGCAGGTAGTGAAAGTCGCGCGAGACGTGGTCCCAGTTCTGTCCGGCGGCACGACCGAGCAAGGTGAGGAGAGTCACCCACGCGAAGGAGCCGATGATCGTGAGAACGACGAAGCGGCCCCGCTTCATCTCGGCGATTCCCGCGGGCACCGAGATGGCGCTGCGCACGACGGGTAGGACCCGGCCGATCAGCACCGAGGCCGCGCCGTACTTCTCGAACCACCGCTCGGCGGCGTCGAGGTCCTGATGCGTGAGGAGTATCCACTTGCCCCAGCGATCGACAATGGTGCGTCCCAGGCTTCGCCCGACCTCGTAGGCGATGACCGAGCCCACCAGCGAGCCGACCGTGCCGATGACGATGACGCCCCAGACGCTGAATTGGGCGTGTCCGGTGATGGCGGTCGTGCACAAGGCGCCGGCAAAGCCGAAAGTCACCTCCGAGGGAATGGGCGCCATGGCCGACTCGGCGATGGCGAGGATCATCAGGGCGAAGTAGCCGTAGTTCTGGACGAATGACTGCACCGGGCCATTCTTGTCCACGCCGCGGGTCGCCCCCGAAGACCTTGTGAACTTCTTAACTGGCTAGGACTGATGCAGCGAACACCAGTACGTGGTGCGCCCACCAACCGTGGCCACGCGCATGGCGGCGCCGTCCTTTGGGCACAATCCTCCCGCGAAGCGGGCCTCCATGTGGTCGCCCGTGTGCGAGCCCCCACGCCGGCCCAGGGTGCGCATCGTCCAGGTCATCGCCCGATAGAGGGCCGAGCGCTGGGCGTCGGAGAGATGGCCCACGCTCGTTCGCGGATCCACCCCGGCGCGAAAGCAGATCTCGTCGGCGAGCAGGTTTCCCACGCCGGCGAGGCGCGACTGGTCGAGCAAGCGGGCCTTCAGCGCGGGGCCTTCACCTCGGGCGGCGAGCACCTCGTCGAACTGGCGCCGCGTGAGGCTCAGCACGTCGGGACCCAGATCGTCGAGGTCGGGCTCGATCTCGACGCGCGCGAGGCGTCGCGGGTCGTGCACCAAGAGACGACGCCCGTCGGCGAAGGTGAGCCCCCCTCGGATCCACTGCTCGCGGAACTCGTGGGGACCATAGAAGAGCGCGTCGATGCCGGCGGTCGACTCGACGACGAGCACGCCAGTCATCCCAAAACGCAGGCCCAGGGTCGGACCGTCGGTCGCGAGCAACAGGAGCTTGCCGCGCCGCGCGGTGCCCGTGATGGTGAGTCCTCGCACGGCCCGCGACCAGGCCTTCGGCGAGGTCAGCTTCTTCGCGAGGTACGCGTCGGCGTCACCGCTTTCGACCCTCGCTCCCACCACCGACTCGGCGAGCACGCGGTACGACTCGATCTCGAGCACTTCGGGCACGGCGGCGAGCGTAGCGGCCCGCCATCGTCGCCGCACCATAAGGTTTGTGGGTGGCTCTAGACAAACCGCACTGGAAAGAACTCTTCAGCGAGGTCGTGACCTCGGGACTGTGCACGGGGTGCGCCGCGTGCGTCGTAGCTTGTCCCCACGACGTCCTCGATTACGAGAGCGAGGGCGGCGTCTACAAGCCCTGGCACCTCGACATCGACGGCGGTCGCGAGGGCTGCACCCACGGCGACAAGGGCTGCACCATGTGCACCCGGGCCTGCCCGCGCTTTCGCAATTGGGAGAGCGAGATCGACACGCACCGTTTTGCGCGCGAGCGCACCGACGACGAGGTCTGGGGAATCGGCGACGTCCTGCTCGCGCGCGCGACCGATCCTGGGGTGCTCGCCGGTTCCCAGGACGGCGGCTTCGTCTCGGCCCTTCTCATCCACGCCCTCGAGAACAACGTCATCGACGCCGCCCTCGTCTCCACCATCCAAGGCGACGGCTCGAACTGGGTCGCCCAACCAGGCGTCGCGCGCAATCGCGAGCAGGTTCTCGCGAGCG
This sequence comes from Actinomycetes bacterium, assembly GCA_021784205.1. The sequence continues at coordinate 16,984 of JAJXTB010000037.1, read as the reverse complement.
CCGGCTCGCGCTACACCTACTCGGCCAACCTGCTCGCCTACCCCGAGGCCGTCGAAGGCGGCGCCGAGCGCATCGCGCTCGTGGGCATGGGCTGCATGGCCTCGGCGCCCGGCGCGATGCAGGTGAGAAAGGCCGGCAAGATCGCGCGGCGCCTGTCGCTCACGATCGGATTGCTGTGCTCGAAGACCTTCGATGACGCGATCTTCGAGGACCTCTTCGAGGCGAAGTACCAGATACGCCGCGCCGACATCGTCAAGATGAACATCAAGGGGATCTTCCAGATCTGGACCCGCGACGGCGCCTTCCACGAGGTCCCCCTCAAAGAGGCCCACGCCTACACGCGCGAAGGCTGCGTGCACTGTCCCGACTTCGCCGCCGAGCACGCCGACATCTCTACCGGCGGAATCGGCGCCTTCGGCGACTGGACGCTCGTCATCGTGCGCACCGATCAGGGACGCGCCCTGATGGAGTCCCTGCGCGAATCCGGCGCCATCGAGACGCGTCCCGGCGACGACGACCCCGGCGCGGTCGCCCTGTTGCACAAACTGGCCCAGGTCTCGCGCAAACGCTGGCCGGCTGACGCTGTACCCGGTCCGCGACGCCTGCCGTTGGTGCAGGGCTAGCCGTGGCCAAGCCCTCTCTCACCACCGTCCTCTTAGTGCGCCACGGCGCGACCACCACGACCGGCTCGATCCTGCCCGGGCGCGCTGCCGGCCTGCACCTCTCAGAGCGCGGGCGCACCCAGGCCGAGCGCGCCGCCGAGAGCGTGGCGGAACTTGGCCGCGCACCCGTCGCCCTCTACGTCTCGCCCCTCGAGCGAACACGTGAGACCGCGGCGCCCTTCGCGCGCGCGCTGGGCCTCAAAGCGCGCGTCAGCCGCGGCCTGCTCGAGTGCGACTTCGGCGACTGGACGGGGCGCAGCCTCGCCTCGCTGCGCCGACGCAGCGAGTGGCGTACCGTCCAGCACGCCCCGAGTGCCTTTCGCTTCCCCAACGGCGAGTCCTTTGCCGAAATGCAGCGCCGTATCTGGGTGACGATTGAGGACCTGGCCGCTCGTCACCGCGGCGAAACGATTCTGTGCGTTAGTCACGCTGACCCGATCAAGGCGGCCGTCACCTACGCCCAGGGCGTGCCTCTCGACCTGTTCCAGCGCACAGTGATCTCCCCGGGATCAATCAGCGCGCTGGCCTTTGGTGGTGGCGCCCCGATGGTGCTGTGCGTCAATCGCACCGCCAACCTCGGAGAGATCTCGTGAACTACGTCTTCTCCTCGCCTGATCGCATCATGGTGGGAACCCGCGGCGAGGTCGGCGCACGGCTCTTCCTTCTCCAGGCCCGCGAGGGCCGGCGCCTCGTCGTCGTCAAATGCGAGAAGCAGCAGCTCGCCGCCCTGGCCCAGTGGCTCGGGGTCGCGATCACCGAGATGGGTCGTCCCGGGCATCTGCCCGAAGACCTCTCACTCGAGCCCGAGTACGAACCCGACCTCGTGATGGGCGACGTCTCGCTCGCCGTTGACGCCGAGGCCCACCACGTCGACGTGGTGATCGACAGCGCCGACGACGACGACCAGCTCCTGCTCACGCTGAGCGCCGAGTGGGCCGGCGCACTGGCCATCGCCATTGTGCGCCTGATCGAGGCCGGTCGGCCGCCCTGTCCCCTCTGCGGCGGGCCGCTCGACACGCGAGGCCATGACTGCCCGCGCACCAACGGCCACCGGGCGCCGCTTCGTTAGATGGATCGCGAGTTTCAAGAAGAGCTCCTCGCCCACGGCACCATCACCGTCGAGGGCCGCATCCTCGCCTCCTCGAACCAAGCCCTGCTCGTGGTGCTCGAGGGCAGTGGTCAGTCCGCACGGGCCTGCTACAAGGCCGAGGCCGGCGAGAGGCCCCTGTGGGACTTCCCCGAAGGACTGTGGCGCCGCGAGGTCGCCGCCTACGAGCTCGACCGCCTCGCGGGAACCGACCTCGTGCCAACGACGGTCGCGCGCGAGGACGGACCCTTCGGGCCAGGCTCGCTGCAGTGGTGGATCGACGACGCCCGCGACGAGCACTACTTCACGCTGCGTGAGCGTCCCGAGTTCGTGTCATGGTTCGCGCGCCTGGCGGCCTTTGACTTTGTCGCCAACAACGCGGACCGCAAAGCCGGCCACATCCTCTACGACGGGACCCGCCTCTGGGCGATCGACAACGGCCTGTGCTTTCACGGCGAGGACAAGCTGCGCACCGTGATCTGGGACTTCGCGGGCGAGCCGCTCGGCGAGGAGGTGACCGCGGACGTCGTGCGTCTCCTCGCAGGCGACGCGAGCCGCCTCGCGGCGATGCTCGGCGACGAGGAGCTCGGTTACGTGCTGGGACGAGCCCAGCGCCTGCTCGCCGCGGGCCATTTTCCCGACCCCGATCCCGACGGCGACTACCCGCCCTATCCCTGGCCGTTGATCTAGATCGGCTCGACCGGCTGGCCCAGCTCGTCCTGACTCGCGAGCGCCTCGACGGCGCCGGATTCGAGCACGACGAAGGAGGCCAGCGCCCCGGCGCCGAAGAAGCCCGCCGCCCACCAAAACGCCACGGCGTATCCGTGCAGGTTGGCGAGCGCGGCGCTCGCGCCGTGGGTCACCGCGCGCGTCGCCACGGAGACGGCGATCGTGTTGAGAAGCGCCAAACCCATCGAGGCGCCGATCTGCTGAGCCGCGACCACGAGCGCCGACGCCGCTCCGACGTCGCGGCGCTCGAGTCCGCTGGTCGCCGTCGCGATCGCAGGCGCCACGATGAGGCCCAGACCGAGGCCGGTAAGTAGCAGCCCGGGCATCACCGAGGCGAAGTAGTCCGACGTGGGCGTCAGTCGAGTGAAGAGCACCATGCCCAGCATCGAGAGCACCATGCCCACGGGCACCAGCGGGCGCGGGCCGACCTGGGCGAGCAGGCGAGCGCTGGCGAGCGACGACGAGAAAGCGGTGGCTGCGACCAGGGGGATGAAGGCGACGCCGATGCGCAGCGGCGAATAGCCGATCGTCCCTTCGAAGTAGTAGACGAGAAAGAGCGAGACCCCAAAGACGGCGACGCTGGTGAGAAAGAGCGCGATCAGCGAGCCCGCGCGCATGCGCGTGGCGATCAATCGTGGCGCCACGACGGGATAGGGCGCGTGGCGCTGCCAGAAGGAGAAGGCGAACAGCAGCACGCCCCCCGCGACCAGTGACGCCGCGGTGACGGGATCGTCCCAGGCTGTCGTCACGGCGTGCCCGAAGCCGTAAACGACGAAGAAGAACGAGGAGCTCGCGAGCACGATCCCCAGGGCGTCTAAGTGCGTGCGGACTTCGTCGCGCCCGGGCTCGATCACGAGCAAGGTGCCCACCAGGGCGAGCACCGCGAATACGACGTTCACGTAGAGGCAGTAACGCCACGACGCCCACTGGGTCAGCGCCCCGCCGAGCAAAATGCCCAGTGCCGCCCCCGAGCCCCACAGGATGCCGTAGAGCGAGAAGGCTCGCGCCCGCTCGCGCGGCTCGGAGAACGTCGTCGAGAGCGTCGCGAGGGTCGCCGGGGCCAGCAACGCACCGAAGAGCCCCTGAAAGACCCGCGCCCACACCAGTATCGAGAAGCTGGCCGCGCTTCCGCCCACCCAGCTGGCCGCGGCGAAGCCGACGAGCCCGACGATCAGGCTGGTGCGTCGCCCCCACAGGTCGACGAGGCGCCCGCCGAGCAGCAGCAGGGAGCCGAAGGCGAGCACGTAGGCGGTCACCGGCCACGCGCGGTTCGCCGAAGAGAAGCCGAGGGAGCGCTGCGCCTGGGGCAAAGCAATGGAGATCACGGTGGCGTCGAGGGCAACCATCAGCTGGGTCGTCGCGAGGACGCTTAGGATCCAGCCACGCCGCGCAGGGCGCCCGGTGAAGTCGGTCTCACTCACGATGGTGTCAGCCTACGGACGACCCGGCCCTGAGGGCCGCATCGGGCTAGGCCCGCTGGCGCAGCGCCTCGATCAGGGCCGGCAGGACGGTGTTCACGTCGCCCACGATGCCCAGGTCGGCGATCTGGAAGATCGGCGCGTCGGGGTCCTTGTTGACGGCCACGATGTTCTTCGAGCCCTTCATGCCCACCATGTGCTGGGTGGCGCCCGAGATCGCACAGGCCAGGTAGACCGTCGGCTTGACGGTCTTTCCCGTCTGGCCGACCTGACGCGAGTAGGGCACCCAGCCGGCGTCCACGATGGCGCGGCTCGCGCCGGCCGCACCCTTCAACAGCCCGGCCAGCTCTTCGATCATCGCGTACTTGTCCGCGCTGCCCAGCCCGCGCCCGCCCGAGACGACTACGGCGGCGTCTTCGAGCTGGGGGCCGGTGCGTTCTTCGACGTGACTGGCCACCACGCGTGCGGCCCCGCTCGCGCCGAGCTCGCCGGTCGGCGCCTCGACGATGGCGGCCGGCGCACCGGCGGCGGACTCCGCGGCGAAGGACTTCGCGCGCACCACGACGATGCCGGGGGCTTCGCCGGTGAAGCGAGCGAAGGCCGACTGGGAGCCGCCGAAGATCGGGTGCTCGGTCTCGAGCCCGCCGTTGTCGGCCAGTCCGGTCACGTTGGTCAGCACCGTGCGATTGAGCTTGGCCGAGAGGCGTCCCGCGACGTCACGGCCGTCGTAGCTGGTGGGGATGAGGATCGCGTCGGGGGCGCCGTAGGTCTCAACCAGGCGCGCGATGGCGCTGGCGACCGGCGCGCCGGGCAGGGCGCCGCCGAGGTCGCCAACGCTGTAGAGCGTGCTCGCGCCGTACTCGCCGGCGAGGCCGGCCACGGTGCTCGCGTCACCCCAGGTGATCGCCGCGACGTTGGCGGCGAGGCCGCGCGCCGCGCTGAGCAGTTCGAGAGAGCCGGTCGCAAGCGAGCCGTTGCTCGGCTCGGCCAGAACCCAGAGGGAGGTGAGCGTCATGATGTCTCCTAGATGACCTTGATCGATTCGAGGAAGGCGACGATCTTCTGGGCCCCTTCGCCGTCGTCGACGTACTTCTCACCCGACTGGCGCGCCTCGGCGGCGACCACTCGGGTCACCTCCTGTCCCGTCCCGGCGGCCACGACGTCGCTGAGCCCGAGGTCGGCGACCGAGAGGATCTCAACGGGCTTGGACTTGGCGGCCATGATGCCCTTGAAGGACGCGTAGCGCGGCTCGACGACGCCTGCGGTGACCGTCACGACGGCCGGCAGCGGCGCGGTGACTTCGTCATATCCCGCCTCGGTCTGGCGCTCGACGTTGATCGTCGCGCCGTTGACCGTGACCTTCTTGGCGAAGGTGATCGAGGGCAGGTCGAGCAGCTCGGCCAGCTGGACCGGCAGAGTGCCGGTGTAGCCGTCGGAGGACTCGGTGGCCGCAAGCACCAGGTCCGGCTCGAGCCGTCCGATCGCCGCGGCGAGCACCTTCGCCGTCGTCAGCGCGTCCGCGCCGCGCAGGGCGTCGTCGGAGACGATGACGGCCTTGGCCGCGCCCATGGCGAGCGCGTTGCGAAGTCCCGCCACGTCGGCCGCCGAGCCCATCGAGACCACGGTCACCTCGCCCGAGCCGGCCGCGTCAACGAGTTGCAGAGCCATCTCGACGCCGTAGGTATCGGCCTCGTCCAAAATGAGTTTCCCGCTCCGATTCAGGTTGTTCGAGGCCTCCAAAGACTGGGGCGCCGCCGGATCCGGAATCTGCTTCGCACACACCACAACGTTCATGACGCCCAATCTAGGCCACCCGAGAGAGAGTCAAATTCGCCCGTCGCGCAGGGCGAGGGCCAGTGCGGGGTCGTCCGTGATGACCGCGTCGACCCCCCAGTCGAGAAGACGGGCGAGGTCATCGCGCTCGTTGGGCGTCCAGACGTTCAGGGCCAGACCCGCGGCGTGCACGTCGGCCACGACGTCAGGGGTGACGGTGCGAAAGTAGGGGTGCAGCGCGGTGTAGCCCGCCGCCACCGCGCCGACGAGAGCCTCGCGCGCGTCGTCGGCGTCGTCGAGCAGCAGGCCCACCGCACTCGCCGGCGCGACCTCGCGCAGGTAACGGCATGTCGGCTCATCAAAGCTCGAATAGAGAACCCGCGCACCCAGCCCCAGCGCGTCGACGGAGGCCACTACGCGCTCGATGAATGGCGCCCGACGCGGGTCGTGGGCCCCGTAGGCGTCCATCTTGATCTCGACGTTCACCTCGAGGTCACCGCACGCGCCGAGAGCCTCCGAGAGCCTCGCGACGTAGTCGGGCAGGGCCGCGGCCGGGTGATCGGCGATGACCAGCTCGTCGAGCGCGGGGTCGTGGTGCACGACCAGAACCCCGTCAGAGCCGGCGCGCACGTCGAGCTCGACGCCGTCGACGCCGACCTCACGAGCCGCCGCGAAGGCGGCCACGGTGTTTTCGCGCTCGCTCCGGTGCAGGCCCCGGTGGGCGACGACTTTAGTCACGAGAGGGCCATCGAGGTCGAAAACCCTTGAAAATCCTTGCCAAGCCCTTGTTTTTTAACACATTGTTCACTAAAATTCGAGTTCCCCCCCGTACAGATGAGTCCGTACGACACGGCTGTCTGGACGAGATTGTAAAGGAATTGTCATGTCGTTAATTTGGAACCGCACCCACGCGTGGGACGACGCGGATTGGCGAAGCCACGCGGCGTGTCGCGATACGGAACCGGACCTGTTCTTCCCCGTGGGTACCACGGGTGGGGCGACGGACCAGATCGAGTCAGCCAAGCGGGTCTGTGACCGCTGCGAGGCCCAGAAGTACTGCCTGGAGTTCGCCCTGGCGACCAACCAGGAATCGGGCGTGTGGGGTGGCACGACCGAGGACGAGCGCCGCAAGCTGCGCAAGCAGTGGCTCGCGGCGCGTCGGCGCGCGAACGCCAGCTAGATCTGTGGCTGCGTCGGGACGGCGACGCGCACATACGTGCCGCCGCCGAGCGCGGGCTCGATCGAACGCATCTCGATGGTGCCGTGCAACTGCGCGCGGATGATGTCGCGCACAATGGACAGTCCGAGGCTCGTGGGGACCTCGAGGCTGAACTCCTCACCGAGACCGCGACCGTTGTCGCGGATCTCGGCGACTGCGGTGTCGGCGTCGACGCGAAGGTTGAGCGTCACCACACCGACGTGACCCTGGTCCACGTCGTCAAACTCGGTAAAGGCGTGCTCGACCGCGTTGGTCAACAGTTCGGCCAGCGCCACGGCGAGCGGCGTGGCGAGGTCCGTCGGCAGGGTGCCCAGCTCGCCGTTGACCACGATCTCCACCGGGTGCAGCGCCAGCACGGTATCTTCAACCAACATCACCAGCGAGCGCACGATCTCATCGAAGACAACCTCCTCGCCCGGTTCTCGCGAGAGAACCTCGTGAACGACGGCGATGGAGCGCACGCGCCGCTCGGCCTCGAGGAGGGCGACGCGGGTCTCGTCCTCGTCGCTGCGCCGCGCCTGGAGGCGCAGTAGCGACGAGATCGTCTGCAGGTTGTTCTTCACGCGGTGGTGCACTTCGCGCACCGCCGCCTCCTTGTTCAGCACCATGCGGTTCAAGTGACGCAGGTCCGACACGTCGCGCAGCAGGATCAGAACGCCGGTCACGACCTGGTGGGCGAGCAGCGGCACGCTCTGAAAGAGGATCGCCACGTCGTGCCCGCGGTCGATCTCCTCCATGGCCGGGATCGCGTAGGCCAACGATCGCTCAACGACCCGCACCCGTAGACCAAGCTCGGGCAGCGTGCGCCCCTCGCTCGAGGCGTAGATGCCGAGGCGGTGCAGGGCGTTGGCCGCGTTGGGGGTCGCGAACTCGATCGATCCGCGCGCGTCAAGGAGCATGATGCCGTCGCCCACGCGCGGCATGCCCGGCCCGGCCACGTCGTCCTCGCGGAAGGGGAACGTCGCGTCGGCCACCATGTCACACAGGCGCTCGAATATCGACAGGTAGGCCTGCTCATAGAGCGACGCCGGACCACGCAGGGGGCCCTGGAGACGCACCATCACCGCCACCACCGCGTCGTCGTAACGCACCGGCACGCACCACACGGGTACCAGTCCGATCTCACCGACGGGGGCTTCGCCGACAACGCGCTCGCCCCGCTCGAAGGCCTCTCGCACCAGTGGCCAGTCCTCGGGGCGATGCGTCGTGCCCACGAGGTCGTCGTTGATCATGGTCGAGCGGTTGTTGGGTCGCAGCTGGCCCAGCACGATAAAACTCTCGCTCTGCGTGCCACCGGCGGTGCGCGCCATCAGCACCATGTCCGAGAACGAGAGGTCCGCGAGCAGCGACCAGGACGCGATGAGGCGCCCGAGGTGGTCGGTGGCGCCCGCGGAGAGGCCCGCGCGTTGGCTCGCCAGTTCGCCGAGCGTCGCCACTAGCGGCTTCTCAGGGGCACCATCTGGCGCTGACGAGCGCTGTAGGAGGCGAGCTCGTTCACGCCGCGCGCCTCGAGCAGCGTCGCGAGGTCTCCCGCGCGCTCGCCGACGCGTGCCAGGCGGTGCGCGTCCGAGGCCGTGGTGAAGGTGACCTCGCGCGCCACCAGTCGGTCGAGGAAGCCCTCGGCGGGGTACTGCTCGCCGGTGGGCTTGACCCAGCCGGCCGAGGAGACTTCGACCGAGACGCCGGCCGTCGCGGCTGACTCACTCATGCGATCCCAGAACTCGCTCGGGTCCTGGGGCACGTAGCCCGCCACTTTGATCAGGTCGGGGTGAGCGAGGACGTCGACGGCGCGCGACGCGGCGAGCTCGCCGATCGCACGCGCGTAGTCGCCCCAAGCGGCGTCGACATCACGACTCTTCCACTCGGCCATCGGGATGGGGTTGTCCACGTCGTCAAAGCCCCAGGTGCCGAGCCAGTGCACGGAGCCGATGATGACGTCGAAGGGGTACTGGGCGAGGAGCTGAGACACCTCGTCCATCTGGTCCGCGTAGTAGTCGAGTTCAAGGCCGATCTTGACTGGCAAGCCCTCGTCCTTGGCGGCCTTGGCGAGGCTGACGTAGTCCTCGAGGGAATTGCGCGCGTGCCAGTCGAAGTAGTCGGCCATCACCTGGCTGGTCGGCTCGTGGCCGTAGCGTTGCCAGAACGGCCCCACCAGGCTGGTCACGTCGACGAAACGGTGCGAGTGCTCGGTGAGGGCGAGCTCGCTCACGCCGTTGGCGGCCGCCTCCTCGCAGTAGGCGGCGATCTGATCGAGTTTGTACCAGACCGACGACTCCGAGTGCGGCCAGAGGTGCAGGTGGTAGTCGAGCACGACTAGCTGGCGCCGAATCCCACGACCCGCTCGTTACCGGTCGTGAACTCGACGTAGGCGACGCGCTCGGACGGCACGCCGACGCGCCGTCCCTTGCGGTCGGTCAGCCAGAGCACTGCGCCGGAGCTGAGCGCAGCGTCAACCTCGCCCTTGATCTGATCCTGGTCGGTGCCCTCGGGCAGTTCGACCTCGAGCTCTCTCATCGACTGGACGATGCCAATACGAATCTCCATGCTGTCCTCCACTGTCGACCCCATGTTACGGCGCTGGGCCACAATGGGAGCATGGACGAGGTCTCCGAACGCAGCGCGCGCTGGGCAGCGACCATGGCGGGATTCGCCGCGAGCGACGTGGTGCTCGCCCATCATGACTCCCAACCGGTCATCGGAGCCCACTCGCGAGATGGCGAGTCGGTTCCCACCACGCGCGTCGAGCGCGAAGAGCGCCTCGACGCTCTGCTCGCCGCCGACGCGGCACGCGACGTCGGGGCGGGGAATCGACTGCGACCCGAGGAACCCGACGAGTTCCGCACGTGCTTCGAGCGCGACCGCGACCGCATCTTGCACTCGAGCGCCTTTCGCCGCCTCGCGGGCAAGACCCAGGTCTTCATCTTCCCCGAAGACCACGTGCGCACCCGCCTGACCCACGCGCTCGAGGTTGCCCAGGTCGCCACGGGTATCACGCGCGCCCTGGGGCTCAACGAGGCCCTGACCGAGGCGATCGCCCTCGGACACGACTGCGGCCACGGTCCCGGCGGGCACGCCAGCGAAGAGGCCCTCGACGCGTTCGTGCCCGGCGGCTTCGACCACGCTCCGTGGGGCGCGCGTGTGTCGCTCGCCACACTCAACCTTTGCGCCGAGACCCTCGACGGCATCGCCAACCACTCCTGGTCGCGGCCGGCACCTTCGACCTTGGAGGGCGAGGTCGTCAGCTGGGCCGACCGCATCGCCTACGTCTGCCACGACTTCGAAGACGCCCAGTCCGTGGGACTCGTCGAAGCGAGTGATCTGCCCGAACTTGTGCGCGAGGTGGCCGGCACCCGCCGCGGCGGCCAGCTCGGCGCCTTCTTGTCAGCCGTGGTGCGAACCGCGCGCGAACGCGGCGTGATCGGCATGGACGAGCGCCACGCCGAGGCTCTCGCCGCCTTTCGGACCTTCAACTACGAGCACATCTATCTCACGAGCGCGGCCCGCGACCAGGCCGAGGCCGTGATCGAGATGTTGCGCGCGCTCGTGACGTTCTACGCCGGCGCGCCCGAACTCATCCCCGACCACGCCGAGGGCGCCGATCCCCTTCACGACGCCGTTGCCTACGTCGCGGGGATGACGGATCGCTTCGCGTGCCGTCGCGCGATCGACCAGCTCGGCTGGTCCGCGGACCGCCTGCCGGTCGCGCTCGACTACTAGCGGTGAGCATCTCTCTACATCGATGTCGTGCCTCGTGGTGAAGGGCCCAGTCGCACACCCGACAGTCCCCTCTTCTGGTGTCTAGGCGACTCACACGAGGAAACAACGTTCGGCCCTCGACGATCTAACTCTTCCTGAGAAGGGACCGAGATCGTGGACCAGAGAGTCGCGATGTCGTCTCTAGAGTCAGTGCCACCCGTATTGGCGCATGGAAGTCCTTCGCATCGGACTCCTCCTCATGGGCGAGCCACTCTCCACTCAAGGATTGACGTCATCTACGCGACACGTGGACAACGAGGTTTTGTTGTCGCCGAACAAGAACTCGCCGGAAGTCCCGTTGTGGTGTCCTCCTCGGGCGCGACTCGACCGGCGTCACGACAGAAACCTTGACATTTAACGCGGAGACGACGCACCGAGACGCGTTTCACCATGCGATACGGAACGTTGACCAGCGTGGAGCGACCTCCCCACGACATCCGCGAGACCTACGCACCGTACGACGTGCTCAGATCCGCGTTGTAGAGAAGCCCGGTTTTGTGACGTCCTTCCAGCCGTCGCCCAGATTCAACTGCGAGCGTCTGTGGTTCGCCACTTACAATGAGACGCATGCGGTCTCGCGAGTGGCGCCTCCGGGCGGTCTTTGCCCTCAACGGGGCGATGATCATCGGTTTGATCGTGGTTGGGCTCGCGGCACACTCGCTAGGACTGATTTCCGCCGCAGGCGACTACATCGCCGATGCCCTGTCAATCGGTCTTTCGATCACGGCCGTACGCCTTGCGAGGCGTGCGCCGACAGCACGACGCAGCTTCGGCTACGGGCGCTCCACCGTGCTCGCGGCACTTGTCAACGCGGCACTCGTCGTCGCCACCTGCGCCGCCGTCGTGGTCGTCGCTATCCAGAGACTGATTGGTGTTACGCCTCAGGTACATGGCGTACCCGTCATCGTCATGAGTTGCGTAGCCGCGCTCGCGATGACCGGCGGCGCCCTCATTCTCAGGGGTGACAACGATTTGAATGTGCGCGCGGTCCTCCTCGACACCGTTGCGGACGCGGCCACCGCCTTCGGGGTCGCCCTCGTCGGCGTCGTCATCTTGACGAGCCACGGGACGTACTGGCTGGACCCTACGGTGGCACTTGGCGTCGCCGTCATCATTGGATATCGGGCCATTGGCCTCGTGCGAGAGGTGTCCGACGTACTCATGGAATCGACGCCACGAGACGTTGACGTGTCCGCAATCGACGCCGCGTTTCGCGAAGGTAGCGATGTGCTTGACGTGCACGACCTCCACGTGTGGGGTCTTTCATCCGACGCTCGACTGCTCTCAGCCCATCTCGTTCTTGCCGGACACCCCTCGCTTGAGGCCGCCCAGGAAGTGGTGGAGCGTGCAAAGTCAATGCTGGCGACACGCTTTGGCGTGCAACACGCCACGTTAGAAACCGAATGCGAGCCCTGTGCCTCGCCCGATCCGCATTGAGCGGGTTCGACGCTCTGCGGTACGGCCCTCGCTTGGTTCTGCGTTGCCACGCCAGAGCGACGGTGGCCGATAATGAGAATCCTCCACGGCACGACACGGTGTGCGTCGAGACTCTCGCTGACTTAAGAAACCTCCATGACGAAGTTCTTCGCACCCGTTCCGAACTGCGAAGGTAAGAAAACGACTGCTGTGGTGTCTCCACCCATCAGAACGTGAGGTCCCTCGAGTCGACTGAACTCGGCGTCGCCGATGCTTGATTCAAAGGGAACTGGCACGTCAGCGGTCGTCGCATCCGATCAGTTCACCGGCGATACTGCGAGTGCGCTCACGAACCACGGCTGATCTGGGTAAACGCGGCGCACAGGATCTCGACCGCAGTGCGCACCTCTTCGCGAGTTGTGATCCGACCGAGCGAAAGGCGAACAGCGCCCAGTGCCACGTCCGGTCTCACGCCCATGGCGAGAAGTGTGGTCGCCGGGGTATCGATACCCGAGTGGCACGCCGACCCCGTGGAAGCGAGCACCCCGTCGGCTCGTTCAAGCAGCTCTCGCCCTAGCACCCCGGGAAACGACACCGACAGTGTATTTGGCAGGCAGTGCTCGATCGGCGTATGACGCACGAGACCTGAAATCCTCGCTGAGAGCTCTGCCCATAGAAAGTCACGCAGTTGACTGACGGCGTCGCGGTCGCCGTCGAGGCGCGACCGAGCGAGAGAAGCGGCGGCGCCAAGGCCGACGATATTCGCCACGTTTTCGGTTCCCGGACGCAGACCACGCTCTTGACCGCCTCCGACAACCAGCGGCGCAATTGCTGTTCCGGAACGCACGTATAACGCGCCAACCCCCTTGGGGGCGTAGAGCTTGTGCCCCGCAATCGAGAGCAGGTCAACACCCAAAGGACCGACGTTGACATCGATCTTCCCAACGGCTTGCGCGGCGTCAGTGTGACTCAACGCCCCGTGAGTGCCAGCAACGCGCGCCAAGTCGCCCACCGGCATCAACGCACCCGTCTCGTTCTGCGCCAGCATGATCGAGACAAGAGCGACGTCGTCTCCGACGAGTTCAGTGGCACTGCGCGCGTCGACGATGCCGTTTCGCGACACCGGAAGTCGAGTAATTTCCCAGCCCCGAGCCTCAAGGTGCGCGCACGCGCCAGTCGTCGCCGGATGCTCGACGGATGTCGTTACGATGCGGCGGCGGCTCACCGGCGACAAAGCCGCCGTTCCTCGAATCGCGAGATGATTCGACTCGGTGCCGCCTGACGTGAAGATGATCTCGTCAGAAGAAGCCCCGATCAACTCCGCCACGCGCTCTCGAGCTTCATCGACCGCGCGTCGCGCCTCACGACCGAGGGCGTGTTCACTCGACGGATTCCCAAATGACCTCGTCAAGTACGGCTGCATCGCGTCAAGGACTTCCGGCGGAACCGGTGTCGTCGCGTTGAAGTCAAGGTAGATCGAAGAGTGAGCCGCCGAAGTGTTCACAACCAGCGCCGCATCACGTTGAGTTCAAAGGCAACCTTGCCCAGGTGCCGTCTGCGTGACGGGGGATGAATGGCAACCTGGGGTGAGGGCTCAGCAAAGAAGTCACCGGTGCCGTAGCCAGCCCTTGAAAAGCCGGTCTCGATGAAGCAGCCGCCGTGGCCGTCGAAGCGAGCGGCCGGGGAGCGGCCCTCGATGGCCGACGCGATGTTGTCGGCCACGACCACACCCTGGGCGTGTGCGAAGACCCCGGCGCGGGGAAGCGGCTTGCCGATGCTCAGGGGAATCTGCGTATTGTCGCCGATTGCGTGTACGTTCGGAAACGACGTCGCTAAGGTTGCGCGATCAACCTCGACCCAGCCTGACGGCGAGGCGAGCGGAGACTGCGCGACGGCTCGTGGAGGTCGGATCCCGGGCATGTAGACGAGCAGATCAAACGGCTCGACCAACCCGTCAGCGAATGCCGCGTGGCCGGCTTCAACCCCGGTGATCTGATGAGCAGGCCGGTAATCAATCGAGCGATCCGCCAACATCGACACGACAGCCGCCGAAACGTTCGCCCCCGCCACTCCCATCGGAGCCGGTTCGGCCGAATGCACGGCAATCTCAACGCTGGAACGCACGCCGACGCGCTGTAGGGCGGCATCGATGAGGAAGGCCGACTCGTAGGGTGCGGCCGGGCACCGGTACACCGGTGCCGCAGTGACGATCAGGACGCGACCGTGGGACAGCGATCCAACGTGTCGAAAGAGCCGCTCGGCACCCGCAAGTGTCGCAAAGGTCTCTCCGTGTTCACCGAGACCCGCAATCGCGTCGGTCGCATACTCCGCGCCCAGCGCCACCACCAGATGATCGGCCGTTATCTCTCGACCGTCAACGCACACCGTCCGCCGCACCGGATCAATGTCGTCGACAGAGCCGATCATCACCTCGATTCCCCGTCGCTCCAAGTGCCGCAGTGGCCGAGTCACCTGTCGAGCAGTTCGCATTCCCGCCATCACCCAGAGGTACGAAGCGGCAAAGCTGAAGTCGGGCTCACGATTGACCAGGACCACCCGGTGCTGCGATGCCAGTCGGCGCCGAAGTCGGTTTGCGGTCACCACGCCTCCGACCCCGCCACCCAGTACGACCACGGTCTGTCCTGATCCACTTAGGCGCCGGCTCATCAGAACACCAGAACTTTGTCCGCGTCGATGGTGTGGGCCGTCAGCTCATCCATAGTGCTGCGTGCCGCTCCATCAAGCACATCGACTTCGGTCAACCCCCTCGCGTCCATGCACGTGCCACAGACGTGCACCCTGCCGCCCTTTCGGACCACGTTCTTGAGCATCCGCTCAACGTTGTAGTAGCCATTAGGGGTCTGTTGACCTGACTTCGCACCGCTCGCCCCGTCGCCCAGAAGAAAGATGACCAGTTCTGTGTCGGGACTCTTGTCGAGCAGGTTCGTAGCGAGCCGAAGGGCGTTGTACATTCGCTCTGTTCCGTACGGCGGGTCGTTGACGATCACCAGGGTCTTCATCGGTGATTCCTCTCTTTCTGGAAGATCACTGTGAACTCGCGGCGGGAGTCGCCACATCGACAGTGGGCACTGCGACGACGGGAAGGCCGGAGGCGCCCCATTCGAGTGGCCCCCCAATAAATCGCCGCGCCGCACGACCCCTCGTGCGCAGCTGGGTCACGGCCTGCGCGGACAAGACGCAGTACGGACCGCGACAGTACGCGACCACTTCGCGTTCACTATCAATCTCTTCCATGCGCTCGGACAACTCATCGAGCGGGATGCTGATAGCCCCGGGTAGGTGCCCTGCGTCGTATTCGAGGCGAGGTCGCACGTCGATCACGGTGACATCGCCAGCCTGCGCCCGTTCGAGCAACTCCTCGATTCCCACGGGTTCAGCGTCGTCGATGGCACCAAAGAACGCCTCCGCCAAGTGACGCACCTCGGCGAGTCGCGACTCGGCCAGTGTTCGCAGCGCCTGGTACCCAGTCGCCACGGAGACATCGGCAAGCCTGTAGATGACATGGAGACCGTCCCGTCGTGACGTCACCAGACCGCTCGTTCGAAGTATGCCGAGGTGCCGCGACGTGTTGGCAAGAGTCATACCCGTGACTTCAGCGATGGACTCCACGCTTCGGGGACTTTGTGCGAGGAGTTCGATGACCTCAACGCGCTTTGGACTACTGAACGCGGCCGCCACGCGAGACAACTGCTCGAAGACTCCGTCTTTGAATTCTCGTGGTCCCATTGCAGTCCTATTCAAGTACTTGATTGAATACTATGACACTTGAGAGGTGACCTGCCCCAACGTCGGCATTGACGCGCGACCGAGCGTGGCAAGAATCGCCCCTCGTGTGCGCCGAGAGTGGCCAACGCTGGAATGCCCGATAATCACTGATAAGGGTCGAGGGATGACAAGGGCTGAACGCATCGCCGACGCGGCCGCGACTTCGAGGACGCCCGGTCGATGGCACTTTTCGATGCTGGCGATCTCCCCGAGATCGCGCCCGACGTCGTCGCAACACTCGCAACCGTCTCGTGCCCTTCTACCAGCGGTGATTCACACCGCGCGAGCGACCCATGATCGGGTCGAGGTCGTTTCATCTACGACGCTCCCGTTCCTCGCGGGGATGACTGATCCCTTCTCGAAGTACCGCGCTTCGACGGATCGCGGACCACCTGGCGAGCGCTCTTGCTGACTAGGGGCGAGTGGCACGCTCCAAGTCGATGCCGGGCGGAAGTCCGCCGCGCATCCACTCGAGTCGCAGCTCGGTCGTCTTCAACGCCGTGCGCTCGTGGGTGAGGATCCAGAAGTGTTCGCGCAGAATTGCGTTCGCCACCGCGTTGGCAACCTCGCTGGGATCGATGCCGGCCTTGACCACCTTTTCGGCGATGCGGTTCACCTCGCGCACCCCGGGCGCGTCGTTGTAGTCGCGCAACTCGTCGGGCATGTTGCGCTGGGACTCGAAGATGCGAGTGCTGACGAAACCCGGACACAGCACCGAGACGCCCACGCCGCGACTGGCTAGGGCCAGCTCGTGGTGGAGCGACTCGCTGATGCCCACCACCGCGAACTTGCTCGCGCAGTAGGCGCCCATGCCCGGCACGCCGCCTAGTCCGGCCAGGGAGGCGGTGTTAACGACCCAACCCTGGCCGCGCTCGAGGAAGTAGGGAACGAAGGCGTTTATCCCGTTGACGACGCCGTCGACGTTCACGCCCATGACCCAGTCCCAGACCGCCTTGGGGGTGCCGATCGTCGGTCCGGCGCCCACGCCGGCGTTGTTGAAGACGATCTGCACGCCGCCGAAGGCCTCGATCGCGAGCTCGCGCAAGGCGATGACGTCCTCCTCCTTGGCCACGTCGACGGCCAGGCCCACGCAGCGCGGTCCGAGCACGCCGACGGCCTCGTCGAGGGCGTCGGGCTC
>JAJXTB010000036.1 GCA_021784205.1 Actinomycetes bacterium | reverse complement strand
TCAACAGATTGGTGAAACTCGCCGTCGACGCCTCCACAAGGAGGATGTGCGCGTACGGCGCCACGGCGTGGGCCCATTCGATGTCGAGGCTGATCTCGAGCGACCAGCCGGAGTCGGTCTTGGGCAGTTTCGACCCGCCGGACTGATTCACCACCGTGAAGCAACCGCTTGTCGTGGTGCACGAGGGAAGCTTGAACGTGCTCGAGAACGTGGCGAGGTCGCTCGCGGCGTTGGGGTCGTTATAGGCGTCGACGATCGCGATCGTCTGACCCGTACCGCCGTTGGTCGGGAACCCGTAGACCGAGTCGATGATGCTTGGCGTCAGGCCCGAGGGCGCCGTCGAGGAAAGTGGCCGGCCTTGCGCGTCGGTGACGACGAGTGCGCGACAGCTCGCATATCCCGCCGGCGGAGCAGGGCAGACGGCGCGCGAGTTCGCGTGCACGTTCGACGCCTGGACCGGTGACTGCATGAGGCTGAGCGCTGCGAGGGGCGCGATCAACGCGCCGACTGCGACGAGACGAGTGAGTACGTGGCCACGCGGCATAGTTGCCCCCTTCACTGCTGCGAGTGACCACAATTCTACCGATCGCGGCCTCTGTCTCCAGAAAAGTTTTCGATTCGTCGCCAGCGTTCTCTCCCGTCTTCGACGGCACAATTCCCTAGACTCATCAGGTGTTCAGCGCCGCCATCGACACGCCCTGGCGCGTCGTCATCTTGTTCGTGGCTGGCCTGGCCGCGGGCGTCTCTAACGGCGTCGCCGGCGGCGGCACCTTCATCACCTTTCCTACCTTGCTCGCCCTTGGCATCGCCCCCCTGCAGGCCAACGTCTCGTCGACCGTCGGACTGGTCCCGAGTGTTCTCGCCGGGGTGCAGGTCTTTCGCCGAGAGCTCTCCGCGCACCGAGCGACCCTCACGCGTCTCGTGCCGACCTGCGTCGCCGGCTCGGCCGTGGGCACGTTCCTGCTGCTCACTGAGTCACCGGCCACCTTCGCCGCGGTCGTGCCCTGGCTGATCGGCATCGCGACAGCGCTCTTCGCGGCCGCTCCCTTGATCACCCGCGCGCTCGCTCGGCGCCACCCGCCCGGCGCGCAAGGACATCCCCGGCCGCGCTTCCTGGCCCTTGGCGTCTTCGTCGCCTCGATCTACGGCGGCTACTTCGGGGCGGGACTGGGCATCGTGCTGCTCGCGGTGCTCGCGCTCTCCCTGCCCGAGGACATCCTCACCCTCCAAGGGATCCGCATCGCGCTGGGACTACTCACCAACGTGGTGGCGGCCGCGGTGTTCGTGGTGCGCGGGCACCTCGCCCTCGTCGCCGTGGCCGTCCTTCTCGTCAGCACCTTCATCGGCGGCTGGCTGGGGGCCAAGTTCATGCGGCGCCTGCCGCCGGCGGTCGTGCGCGCGCTGGTGATCGCAATCGGCCTCGTCACCACGGTCCGACTGGCGCTGGGCTAACTCGCTCGACGGTGGAAGGACCGGTAGGCGCCGCCAACCACGATCACGAGCGCGAGGATGGGCACCAAAGGCGCCGCACGCGGCACGTAGATCGCGGCGCTCGCTCCGGCCGCGGCCCCGCCGATCAGGGCGAGCAAGATAAACGCGCTGCGCACTTGTAGCGGCGCGCCGCGCTTGGTCAGTCCGGCGATGAACTGGGTCAGCGTCCCGGTCAGGTACGTGGTCGAGAGCCCGCTGATGCCAAAGCGCAGCACCGCCGAGCTCTGGATGCCCAGGGCGATCGCGTTCAGTGCGAGCAACGCGTACTCGACCGCCGTCGAGGGGGCGGCCCCAACGAGTTCCCACCACAGGCCGAAGGCGAGCAGGACGGCAAGCTCGAAGGCCAGGGCGTGCACCACCGGGCGCGGCCAGAGGTGCTCGTTCTCCTCGGCGTGTCCGGCGACGCGCGCGCCGACGAAGCTGCCCAGCACGTAGGCGAGGAAGGCCACCCCGGTGTGAATCGCGATCGAAGCGTCGTGCTTGCCGATCGCCACGCCGAGCAGGACCATGTTGCCGGTCATAACGCTGGTAAAGACGCCGCCCAGGCGCAGCAGGCCGATCGCGTCAATCGATCCCGTGGCGACGGTCAGGGTCACGACGAGACCATCGCGGCGACGCAGCGGCGTCCAGAAGGTCGCGGCGCGCGTGGCCGTCATCTCGTCGACCATGAGCTAGTGGCGCGCAGCCCCGCCGAGGAATGACTCGACGAAGACGGGGTCTCGTTCGAGGTCCTTGGGCGCGCCCTCAAGCACGACGCGCCCGCCGCCGAGCACGCACGTCCAGTCCGAGATCCGCAGCGCCGCCTTGGCCCGCTGCTCGACGAGCAGCACGGTCGAGCCGTGGTCGGCAAATCCGCGGATGTACTCCTCGAGGAGCTGCGTCGCCACCATCGGCGCCAGGTTCGCGGTGGGCTCGTCGAGCACCAGGACCGAGGGTGCGAGCATCAGCACGCGGCCCATGGCGAGCATCTTGCGCTCGCCGCCGGAGAGCTTGCCGGCCTTTCTCGTCAGCATCTCCTTGAGCCTCGGAAAGAACTCGAGGACCGCCTCGATGCGACCGGCCACGTCGTGGCGCGGCAGGAGAAAACCGCCGATCTCCAGGTTCTCCTTCACGGTGAGGGGAGGAAAGACGTCGTCGATCTGGGGCACGTAGCCCACGCCGAGGGTCGCCACCTTTTCGGGCGCGAAGTTGGTGATGTCGCGAGATCCGATCGCCACGGTCCCCGCGAGCACTGGCACCACGCCCACGAGGGATTTAAGGAGCGTCGACTTGCCCGAGCCGTTGGGCCCGACGATCGAGACGACTTTGCCGGGGGTGGCCTCGACGTTGACGCCCTGGACGATGGCGCGCCCGTCGTAGCCGGCGGAGAGGTTGGTCGCGGTGAGGACCTGGCCCGCCTGAGAGAGTTCAACCGACAAGGTACGCCTCCACCACTTCCTCCTTGGCCCGCAGCTCGGCCATCGTGCCCTCGGCGAGGACGCGGCCCTCGGCGAGGACGATGACGGGATCGCAGAACGCGTCCATGATGGAGAGCTCGTGCTCAACCATCAGGATCGTCATGCCGCCCTGTGCGAGTCGGGTGAGCTGATCGCCGATCTTGTGCGCGAGGTTGGGGTGCACCCCGGCCATCGGCTCATCCAGCAGCAGGACCTTGGGCTCGGCGAGGAGGGCGCGCATGATCTCGACCAGGCGGCGCTGGCCGCCCGAGAGGGATCCCGCGTAGGTGTCGGCGTAGTGGCTCAGTCCGAACCCCCCGAGGATCTCCTTGGCGCGCTCGATGTTCTCGTGGTCCTCGCGACCCCAGAAGCGCTTGCCGCGCACTGCGCCCCAGAAGGAGTCACCCGACTGGTGCGGGATGGCCGAGACCAGGTTCTCGAGCACGGTGAGCTTCTTGAACTCGCTCGCCAGCTGGAACGTGCGCACGAGTCCCATCTGGGCGCGCTCGTGCGAGGGCACGTTGGTGATGTCGCGCCCCTCGTAGAAGATCTTGCCCCCCGAGGACGCCAGGGTGCCGGCGAGCATCGCGAGCGTCGTCGACTTGCCCGCGCCGTTGGGGCCAATCAGTCCGGTCACGCGACCCTGCTGGATCGAGATGGAGACGTCGCTCACCACGTTCACGCCGTGGAAGGCTTTGGAGAGGCCCTGCGTGGAGAGGATCACGTGGTGGTCGTTAACGACGTCCTTGAGTCGCAGCAACTGGCGAAAGTCGAGCTCGTCGATGTTGCCGAGCTTGATCAGAGCGTCGGAGTCTGCGCCTGCAGGCGCGACGCTCGCGTTCTCACCACTCAGGATGCGCCGGCGCTCGGGCAAGATGCCGTCCGGACGGAACCACAGGAAGAGGATGATGAGCAGACCGATCGCCACCCACTCGAGCGCCGGCACCAGCATGGGATTCGACAGTGGCGGCAGGAACCGGGTGATCTCCTCGAAGCCGAGCGGCACCAGGATGGCCCCGAGAATCGCGCCCTTGTGATTTCCCGCGCCGCCGAGGATGATGGCGGCGAACAGCACGATCGTCTCGGCGTATCCCCACGCGCCCGGGGCCCACAGGCTGATGAATCCAACCAGGATCGCGCCGGACAGGCCGGCCACCATGCCGCCCAGCACCAGCATCGAAGTGCGCTGGCGACGCAGGCTCTTGCCCAGGGAGTCAGCGACGATGTCGTTGTCGCGCATCGCGCGCAAACTGCGCCCGTAAGGGGACTCGGTGACGCGCTTTAAGAGGAAGTAGACGAGCACGGTAAGAACCACCGCGACGGCGCCGTAGGCGAACTGATAGCCCAGCCCCTGCGGGTTCCAGATGCTCTGGAAGGGCGCGGGCACCAGCGAGATGCCGGCGTCACCGTTAAAGAGCGGCACGTAGTTCTTCACCAGCACGTTAAGCAGCACCGCCGAGACCAGCAGGCCAACGGCCGCGAAGTCCCCGCGCAGGCGTTTGCCCACGAGGAACACGAAGGGCAGCGCGAGCAGCCCGCCGGCGATGGCCGCGCCGATCCAGGGCAACGGCCAGGGCAGGTTCCAGCCCAGGATGTACTCCTGGAAGCCGCCGTTAGAGGACGCCGCCGCCGGCATCGAGAGCACGGCCGCGACGTAGGCGCCCACCGACTGGAAGATGATGAAGCCGAAGTTCGAGATTCCCGAGAACCCGAACTCGACGTTGAGGGCCAAGCAGGCCATGGCGTCGACTGCGCCGTAGACGATGATGGTCGCGAGATAGAAGGCGTAGGCGGACATCAGTTGGTCTTCTCGCTTCCGAAGATTCCGTAGGGTCGAAACGTCAGCATGCCCAGCAGCACCACGAAGGCCACGACCTCCTTGTACTGCGGGCTGATGTAGGCGGCGCTGATCTCAGTGGCCAGGCCGATGGTGAGAGCGCCAAACATCGCGCCGTAGGGCTCGCCCGGCCCGCCGAGGAACATGGCCGCAAGCAGCATGACGATGTAGAGCTGGGCGCTGGTGGCTTCGAAGACGCCGGTGTTCAGCGCGAAGATCGTCCCGGCGAGTCCGCAGAGGGCCCCCGAGATCAGCCACGTCGTCGAGATCACGCGCTGGGTCTTCACGCCGCTGTTGCGCGCGAGGTTGGCGTTGGCCGACGTCGCGCGCATCGCTTTGCCCAGACGCGTGTACTTGAGCAGCCAGTGCACGAGGATCAGCACCACCGCGCAGATGGCGAGGATGATCAGCTGCATGCCCGAGAGGAACATGCCAAGGATGTGGAACTCGCGACCCGGCGAGACACTGAAGGAGACGTAGCCGCCGCCCACGATCGCCTGCAGGCCGAAGGTGCCGATGAGATCGACCCCTAGGGCCACGATCACGACGGTGATGGGCGCAAGGTTGCGCCGCTGGAACGGGGTGAAGACGAATTTGTTGATCGCCCACGAGACGACCGACCCGAGGATGACCCCGAAGATCAGGGTGATCCAGGCGTTCATGCCGTGCTTGTTGAAGTAGTACGCGACGAACGCGCTGTTGATCATCACCGACCCGTAGGCCAGGTTCAACACGTTGGTCACGGCAAACTGCATCGTGAAGCCCACGGTCGCGATCGCCAGAACTGCTGCCGTCATGAGGCCGAACCCGAAGGACGACATAAAGACACTCACGGCTGGACTTCCCCTCCCGATATTCCTGTGTGGTCACGCGCGCGGCGTGGAGATGCGATTGCCCTCGGTCACGGCCGCGGGTTGAGGACCGCGGCCGTGACCGAGCGACGTTGTTACAACTTGGCCTTGCAGAGGGTCAGGTTGCAGAAGCCGAGCGACTTGCCCACGGCGACGGTCGTGCCGTCGGCCTTGTACTGGTCGTCCTCGAAGGGCCCGAAGGCCGTCTGGTAGGCGTCGAACTGGTAGTGACCACCGACCCCCTGGTAGACGATCTTCTTGCCAGCCTTGAGAGCCCGCACGCCCTGGGCGTAGGAGGATACCCGGACCGCGCCGGGCACGCCCTCGGCGATCTTCAAGATGTCGGCCTTGTACTTGGCGCCCACCGTCGAGTGCGACATCACCATGGCCAGAGCCGCCAGGTTGATCCCGTCGTAGAGGTGCACGGTGCCGTTGGCCGTCAGCAGACCCTGGAAGTTGCCCACTCCCTTGACCTTGCCCGACTGGGCGAGGACCAGCTTCTTGTAAAGCGGGTACGCCGGTCCGCCGACCGCAACCGTCTGGTTGTCCGCGTCGAAGTTCGAGATGAAGTTCTGCACGCCGATCGGCCCCGTCGTGACGCCCGTAAAGAACGTCGGGTCGATCATCCCCGACGTGCCGATCACCGGAATCATCTTGTTGCCGTTGAGCTGGTAGATCTCCGACAGGAGAGCCACGCCCGCGGCGCCGAGCGCCTCCATCAAGATCACGTCCGGGTGCGCCGAGACGATCGCCTGGGCCTCGGTCTCGAACGTCGTCGCGGTCATGTCGAGGGTCTGGTTGGAGACCACGTTCATGTGCGCGCGCTTGATCGCGGCCTCAGCGGGCGCGACGAAGGTCTGAGAACCCGCGTCGTTGCCGAAGGCGAGGGCGATGTTCTTGTAGCCCTTGTTCTTCGCGATCTGGACCATGGCCACGGAGTCCGCGGCGTCCGGCGGGACCAGACGGAAGAAGAACGGGAAGTGGATGTGGTCGAACTCGGACTCACCGGTCATGCAGAACGCCACGGTCTTGTGCGCGTTGAACACCGGCACCACCGTCGACGCCTCGTCCGAGGTGCAACCGATCACCAGCGCCAGGTTCGACGTCGTCGCGTACATCTGGCGAACCGCGGGGACCGCGTCCGCGGGGTCACCGCGCGTGTCAACCGTCTTGCAGTTGACCTTCTCGCCCATCACGCCGCCGGCGGCGTTGATGGCCTGAGTGGCCGCGTAGCAGGCCGCCTCGTACTTCGGTCCGAGCGCCGCGTCCGCGCCGGTGAACGGCGCCACCGCGGCGATCGTGATCGACTTGGTCGACGCCCCCGCGCGCGACGACAGACCCGGCAGCCCGATGGTCGAGACCATCAGTGCCATGACTGCCATCACGAGCGCTAAACGCACCCTCGTTGACGCGGCGGTGTGACCCCGCGCCAGTGTCCGATAACTCATACATCCCCCCTTGTTGTTGAGTGATACTTCTGCTTGAAGCAGATCTAGAAGCTGGTGGTGTCGGCCTTCAGCGGCATCCACGGC
Source organism: Actinomycetes bacterium (assembly GCA_021784205.1). The sequence goes on along the minus strand of JAJXTB010000036.1, from coordinate 13,996 downwards.
CAGTCGGTCGGCGCGCCCTCCTCGGCGACGACCTTGTTCGAGATGGTCCCGATCCCCTCGACGGTGACCTCGATCGTGTCGCCCGGCGTCAGCCACACGGGCGGCGTGCGGGCGAATCCCACTCCGCCGGGCGTGCCCGAGGCGATGACGTCGCCAGGGCGCAGCGTGGTAAAGCCCGAGAAGTACTCGACGGCGTGCGCCACGTCGACGATCATCATCGACGTGCGCGAGTCCTGCATGACGGTGCCATTCAGCGTGCTCGAAATCCTCAGGTCGGTCACGTCGACCTCGTCGACCGTGACGATCTCCGGGCCGATTGGCATCGTGCCCTCGAAGTTCTTGCCCGGGGTCCACTGCGTGGCGATGCGCTGCCACTCGCGCGCCGAGCCGTCGTTCATGACGGCGTAGCCGAGGATCGCGTCGTAGGCGTCGGCGGCCTTGATGTAGCGCCCGCCCTTGCCGATCACGATCGCGAGCTCGGCCTCGTAGTCGAGGCGCTCGCTCAGCGCCGGCTTGACCAGGTCGTCGTAGGCGCCGATCACGCTGCCGGCGCCGCGCACGAAGGACTCGGGCCACTTGGGCACGGCGCGCCCACCCTCGATCGCGTGCTCGGCGTAGTTGACCCCCAGGCACAGGATGCGCGGCGGGTTCGGGGTGACGGGTGCGAAGTCCGACTTTGCGACCTCGACGCCGCCCTGTGTGGCGGCGGCTCGCGCGGCGGCCATTGCGGCATCTCCACCCGCGGCGAAGGCGTTGATGTCGGCGAGCGCCTCGTTGCCGGAGGCGTCGGCGAGGTCGACGTAGCCGTCGGTGCCGCGCACGTGCAGTCGTAATCCGCGTGAAGTTCGAACCGTTGCGAGTCGCACTGCGTGTCCTCCAGAATTGGCATCAAATGGCTGAATTGGTTATCAACCTGTTCGGTGACAGTACTGCCAGAGTCAGCGAGTGTCAAGTAGTCCTGTAAATAGTGAGAAAAATTCACGATGATTCGTGCCGTCCATTGGTGAGATAGGTCAACCCCCTGGTTTGGCGGAACCGATGGCGCTGGTGGACGGGCACCACGGCATCGCCAGACCTCGCGGTTTCGTCGTTGTCATTGAGCGACACTCAATGATTCATTGACTTTCTGTGATGACGTGGAGCACTGCTCACGAAACTGGTCGTAAGTGGTCCACTAATTGGTATCATTGGTCGATCTGGTTGGGTCCAAAACGGGAGGATGAGGTGCGAACACTGTCGGTGGATCGGATACGTGACGTGGCCGAGAACGTCCTGCGCGAGGCCGTGCGCCGTAACCTCGGCTCCGGGTCGCGTCTGCCGACCGAGCGGGCACTGGCCGACGAGCTCCAGATCACCCGGGCGACCGTGCGCAACGCTATGTCCCTCCTCGAGGCTGACGGCGTCATCTCGCGCGAGGTCGGTCGCGGCACCTACCTCAAGTGCGAGCCGCTCTCCGCCCTCGTGGATCTCGACAGTGATGAGTTCACCGCTCACGCGATGCTCAACGACATCGGCCCGGGCGACGTCATGGCCGCGCGCCAGGCCTTCGAGCCCATGGCGATGTACATCACCGTCGTCGAGGCCACCGAGGCCGACCTCGACGTCATGATGCAACACGTCGAGGGCTGCGCGCGCGCTGCCGACTATGACGACTTCGAGACCTGCGACCTCGCCTTTCACCGGAGCCTGATGGAGGCGACCCACAACCCGCTGATACTTCGCATGTACTCGCTCATCGAGGCCGCGCGCTTGGGTGACCTCTGGGGGTCGATGAAGCGTCGCGGCGACTCGCCCGAACGGCGCCACCGCTCGTATCTCCAGCACGCCGACATCGCCGAGGCGCTGCGCAACCGCGATGGGCGCGCCGCCCAGGAGGCGATGAGCGCCCACTTGGACTACGTGTCGAACTTCCTGCGCGAGAACTCGCGCCGCTAGCCCGCGTGGGACTTGGCGTGGGGTCGGTGTACGCCCTTTGAGGCGTGCAGGGCCGCGATGATGACCTCGAGCGGCGGGCTCGGCGGCAGGTCGCGCGTCGTCTCGCGGCGCACCACCAGCCCGTCGAGGGCGATGGCGAGGTAGCGGCGCCACAGCGCGGCGTCGCCGCCCTTCGCTCCGCCGAGGGAGCTGATCATCATCTCAATCGCCAGGATGTCGGCCACGTTGACGTCGGATCTCAAGTAGCCGTCAGCCTGGGCCCGGGCGATCAGGGCCGAGAAGGCCGGACCGATGCGCTCCTTGGCCGCCTCCATGCGCTCCTGGGCGTAGGGCGATCCCGTGAAGACGTCGCGCAGGCCGCGGTTGTCGCACTGGCGCTCGAGCATCACTTCCAAGAAGGAGACGAAGCCCTCCCAGGAGTTCTCACTCGCCTCGGCGCGCGCGGCCAGCGCGGCGAGCTCGTCGATGGCGTCTTCGAAGAGGGCGAGGACCAACGCGTCCTTGTCGGGAAAGCGACGGTAGACGGTTGCTACGCCCACGTCGGCGGCCTCGGCGATGTCGTCCAAGGTGGCGTCAAGTCCCCGCTCGGCGAAGACGCGCGAGGCGGCGGCGAGGATCTTCTCGCGGTTGCGCGCGGCGTCAGCGCGCAGCGGGCGCTCCTCGCCGACGTCTCCTGCCTCCTCGTTCACGGGCCCATTCTACCGGTGTGCCAGTCAAGTGGAGTGATGTCCTCCGGATCCTGCTACAGTAAGTGGAGAAGTCACTGTCAGTTACGCCAAGGAGAGTTCCCGTGTCCGAGATCACCCTCGAGCCGACCCCCCGCCGGGGACCGGCCGCCCCCACGGCCCGAGAGGCCGCCCACGAACGGCGCTGGTGGATCCTCGCCGTGCTCGCCATCAGCCAGCTCATGGTCATCCTCGACGGCACGATCGTCAACATCGCCCTGCCGACGGCCCAGCACGCCCTGCACTTCTCGAACTCGGACCGCCAGTGGATCGTGACCGCGTATTCGCTGGCCTTTGGCAGCCTGCTCCTGCTTGGCGGGCGGATCTCTGACTACATCGGGCGAAAGAACGCTCTGATCATCGGACTCATCGGGTTCGCCGGCGCCTCGGCGCTGGGAGCGGCCTCGATGAACTTCACGATGCTGGTGCTCGCGCGCACCGTCCAGGGCGTCTTCGGCGCGCTGCTGGCCCCGGCGGTGCTGGCGCTGCTGTCGACGACCTTCACCAACCCCAACGAGCGCGGCAAGGCCTTCGCGATCTACGGCGCGGTCGCCGGCGCCGGCGGCGCCCTCGGGCTTTTGCTGGGTGGCGTTCTCACGTCGTACGCGTCGTGGCGCTGGACCCTGCTCGTGAACCTGTTCTTCGCGGCCGTGGGTGTCGTCGGTGCGGTCCTTCTCTTGCACCACGACCGCGGCGTCGACCACGACCCGCTCGACTGGCCCGGCGTTCTGACCGCGACCGGTGGGCTCTTCGCGCTGGTCTTCGGCTTCAACCACGCCGAGACGACCTCGTGGATGAACCACTACACGCTGGGCAGCTTTGTGGTCGCGGCAGTCCTGCTCGGCGCGTTCGCCTCGATCCAACGTCGCACGCGCTTTCCGCTGCTGCCGCTGCGCGTGATCCTCGATCGCAACCGCGGCGGCGCGCTGGCGGCCATGATCATCGCGAGCTCGGGCATGTTCGGCGTCTTCTTCTTTCTCACCTACTACCTGCAGACGACCCTGGGATTCAGCGCCGTGATGACGGGATTCGCCTTCATGCCGATGGTCGCCGGCACCGTCGTGACCGCCCAGCTCTCCAACATCGTCCTGCTGCCCAAGGTCGGACCACGCCCGCTGATCCCCCTGGGCATGCTCGTGGCGGCGGGAGCCATGTGGTGGCTCACGCACCTGACGCTCACGAGCACGTACTCCCACGGTGTCTTGCTGCCGCTCATCATGATGGGACTGGGCATCGGGCTCGTCTTCGCGCCGGGATTCAGCGTGGCGACCCTCGGCGTCGCCGAGCACGACGCGGGCGTGGCCTCGGCGCTGGTGAACACCTCCCAGCAGATCGGCGGCTCCGTGGGGACGGCTCTGCTCAACACGCTCGCGGCGAGCGCCGCGACCGCGTTCCTCGTGGGCCGGGCTCCGACGACACTGAACCAGGCGCTCGCCGCCGTGCACAGCTACACGTCGGTCTTCGGCGACGTCGCCCTCATCTTCGTCGGCGGCGCGATCCTCACCGCCGCGGTCCTGCGCTCGGGCCCGATCCGCGCGGGCGCACCCCTCGCGCTGCACTGATCGACGCGGAGTCGCGGTTCGCCACGACCGCGCGGTCGGTAGATTCGGCGCATGGACTACGTCACCTTGGGAAACACCGGTCTGCAGGTCTCACGCATCTGCCTGGGCTGCATGTCATACGGCGAGCCGACCCGCGGCAACCAGCCGTGGTCGCTCGACACCGACGCGGCCAAGCCATTCTTCCGCCAGGCGCTCGATGCCGGGATCAACTTCTTCGACACGGCCAACGTCTACTCGGCGGGATCGAGCGAGGAGATCACGGGCGCGACTCTGCTATCAATGGTGGCGCGAGACGAGGTGGTCATTGCCACCAAGGTGAACGGGCGCATGCGCCCCGGACCCAACGGCCAGGGACTTTCGCGCAAAGCCATCCTCAGTGAGATCGACAACAGTCTTAAGCGTCTCGGCACCGACTACGTCGACCTCTACCAGATCCATCGCTGGGACTACGACACGCCGATCGAAGAGACCCTCGAGGCGCTGCACGACGTGGTCAAGTCCGGCAAGGTCCGCTACATCGGCGCGTCCTCGATGCACGCTTGGCAGTTCGCCCAGGCGCTCTACCTCGCCGATCTCAACGGCTGGACGCGCTTCGTCTCGATGCAGAACTACTACAACCTGCTCTATCGCGAGGAGGAGCGAGAGATGCTCCCCCTCTGCGCCGACCAGGGCGTGGGCGTCATCCCCTGGAGTCCGCTCGCTCGCGGGCGCCTGACGCGTCCCTGGGACACGACCACCGCGCGCAGCGAGAACGACGAGTTCGGCCGCAGCCTCTACTCCGAAGACGACCGCGGAATCGTCGAGGTCGTCGTTGACATCGCCGCCCGGCGCGGGGTGACACCGGCGCAGATCGCCCTCGCCTGGGTCTTGCACAACGAAACGGTGACGAGCCCCATCGTGGGCGCCACCAAGTCTCAGCACCTCGACGACGCAGTGGCCGCACTCGACGTGCACCTCGACGACGAGGAAGTCGCCGCGCTCGAGGCGGGATATTCTCCCCACGCGGTGGTGGGGTTTCGCTGAACGGTCGACGTCGTCACCACCCGAGGCGTCGCTGGGCCGACAACGCGGGGTGACGACGGGTCAGATTGAGTAACGCGACCTGCGAGTCGGCCTCACGAGCGACTTGCACCCACGTCGGCCTTGGACGATGCGCGCGGGGCCCGTTAGCGTGTGGACATCGACACCTCCGCCTTTCCCCGTTCGCCTCGTGACCTGTGGGAGTGGGCCCACACGCACCAGGGCCGCAAGCTGATCCGTTACACCAGCGTCTCGGTGGTGACCACGATCGTCTCCTTCGTGACGATCGCGATCGTCTTCGGCACCAACATGACCGCCAACGAGGTTTTTGCGACTGCGATCGGCAACCTCGTGGCCGCGATCCCCGCCTACTTCTTGCACCGATCCTGGGTGTGGGGCAAGCACGGCCGCAGCCACCTGGTCAAGGAGGTCCTGCCCTTTTGGGTGATGGTGGTCTTGGGCATCGGCGTCTCGTCCCTCGGCGCGATGGGCGTGCGCCACCTCGTGGATCAGCACGACTGGTCACACCTACTCGACACGTTCCTCGTGTCCTTCGCCAACATCGTCAGTTTCGCTGTGTTCTGGGTATTAAAGATCCTTCTCTTCAACCGCATCTTTCGCGTTGACACGGTCGCCGACTTCGACGCCCATCTCGCCGAAGAGGAAAGCCACTAGCGTCCGTCGAACTGCTCGAAACAGTGTGCGGGCGCGCCGAGAGCGGTTGGCGAACTCCCTCTTCGCGGGGTTCCATCCGGCTACTCAATCCATGTGCGACCCCAGGGGAATCTCGATTCGACAGCGAGCGCTGAAATCCTTTTCATGAGTCCTCCCGAGTGAGCCGCAGTCACCCTTCGTCGATTCGACAATCGTTTGGCGCGATTGGATGCGCACGGCGCTGTCGAGTAACAGCCTTCATTGCCTCCGCGGGGGGCGGCCGTGACGTTCGCGGCCGGCATGCTGAGCAAATTCTCAGTAGTTGATAATGCGGCATTGCCCACAATCGGCGAATCATTAGCCGTGGGCCGACTGAGATTTGGCGTCTCTCCATACAGACCGATTCTTGGTCTTCGATTCACAACTTCTCGTTGACACTGGCCGTCGTTGGTGGTCTAATTGCGTGATTCGGTGACACGCGCCGGATTCGTAGGAGGAGGGGCACACCATGACAGAAAAGGACGCACAGGACACTGCAGAGGACACCACGGAGCTTGACACGGACCTCGTACTCGAGAAGTCCGACACCGATGGTGTCGTCGGCGGAGTCATGTTCGAGTAGTTCTGCGACGCGGCGGCCGGTCGATTCGTCGCCGTGCCGCCCGCTCCAGTAGTCAAAGCCCTCGTGCCGACCGGCGTCGCTTCGCGTCGTCGAGAGGCGCGGGGGCTTTGACATTGTGATGACCGGCCAACGGCAACCCATTCACCCGTCGTTAGCCGTCCACGCCTACCGTTACCGATGACCAAGGAGTGAATGTGACATCCGGGGCTGCCCAGTCGGGCACGCACGCGATTCCCGACGGCGTCCTCGTGACCGTGGGTGACACCGAGATCTCTTACGACGACGTCGCCCTGGCGGGTTACTTCACCGGCGACTGGGGAGCGCTCGTCCAACGCTGCGCCGACGGCCTGCGCCGCGACGCCGCGACGAGCGTCCCGGCCGAGGACCTGCGCGCGGCGGCCGAGCGCTTCCGGCGCCAGCGGCGCCTGGCGTCGAGCCACGACTTGCACGCCTGGCTCGACGAACGCGACCTCTCCTTCGCCGACTGGGAAGGATACCTGCGGCGCGACCACCTCTCGTCCGACTCGACGACGCCGCTCGACGCGGCCGCCGGCCCGGACAGCGACTTCGCGAGTGCGCTGCGCGCCGACGCCTTCTGCGCGGACTTCTGGTCCGCGTTCGGTGCCCGTGTCGTCTCGTGGGCCGTCGCCGCGACACTCTCCGCGAGCGACGCCGATGAGGACGATCTCGCGCGAGTGCGCGACGCGGTCGCCAACGATCCGGTGGCGCCCTTCGCCGGGCGCGACGAATGGGTCGCCGAACGCACCGCGGTGCTGGCGCGCTGGCTCGCGGCCTACCAGAGCCTCGATGAGATTGTGGCGAACGACGACGCGCTGGCGGCCACTCTCAACGACGACTGGTCGAAGTGGAGCGTCCTCTCGATCGACTCGTGCGCGGTGGCCAGCGAGTCGGCGGCCCGCGAGGCGATCGCGTGTTCAAACGACGACAACATGGAACTCGAGGAGATCGCCCGGCGCGCGCACTCGAGCATCGAGCACCGTCGCGTGCGCTCGGGAGATCTCACCGACGGCCTCGCGCCGCTGCTGCTCTCCGCACCCCTCGGCGAGGCGGTCGGCCCGCTGCGACTCGGCGCAGAGTGGTCGGTCGTCTGGGTGCGCGAGCGCGCGGCGGCCTCGCTGGAGGATCCGACCGTGCGTGCGCACGCGACGGCGACGCTCGTCGACGCCGCGGTGGCCAACGCCTCGAAGGGATTGGTGACGTGGCGAGCACCGAGGTGAGCTCGATGGACGGCGTGCTCGACGAGCTCGACTACGTCATGCTGCGCCAGGTTCCCTTCGTGGCTTTGGTGCCCGACGAGCTGCGCACGCTCGTCCTACACATGTTTCGCAAGGAGTCATTCGCCTTCGGCGAGGAGATCTGCCGCGAGGGTGAGGTTCCCCACAGCCTCTACGTGCTCGGTTCGGGCAGCGCCCGCGTCGTCACGCGCCACGGCGAGGCCGAGGTAATGCTGGCCAAGGTGTTGCCGGGCGAGCTCTTCGGCGAAGACGCCCTCATCGAGAGCGACCGCCGCGTCGAGACCGTGCGCGCGAGCGAAGACGTGACCGTCTACCGCCTGGCGCGCGAGGCCTTCGACGCGCTGGCCGACGAGGTTCCCGCTATCGCCGACGCTCTGCACCGCCACGTCCGCCTCGAGGAGATTCGCCGCACCTTGCGCGTCCAGCCGGCGTTCGCGACGATCCAGCTATCGGTGCTGTCGCGTTTCTTCGAGGGGTTCGAGGTCCTGAACGTGCGTGCTTCAGAGACCATCGTGTCCGAGGGCTCAGCGAGCAACGGCGTCTTCGTCGTGGCGCGCGGAACCCTGGCGGTGGTGCGCGAGGACCAGACGGTGGTGGGATATCTGCGCAGTGGCGACTGCTTCGGCGAGCGGGCCGCGCTGACCGACCACGTGACGGACGCCTCGGTCGTAGCCCAGAGCGACGTCGAGGTGATCCGCGTCTCCAACTCGGTGTTGCGCGAGCTGATGGATGCGAGCCCGCGCTTCGCGGCGCGCATGAAGGAGATGGCCGACCTCGCGAGCTCGGGCCGCGCCGAGTCGGTCGAGGCGCCCGTCGCTGCGCCGAGCACGCCCGCCTCGGCGCTCTCGGCCACCGACGCCGCGATCGCCCAGGGCAGCGCGCCCCTGCGCACGAGCGCGCGCAAGAGCCGTCGCGCCAAGCGCTTCCCTTTCGTCGCCCAGTTCGACGAGTCCGACTGCGGCGTCGCGTGCCTGGCCATGGTGTCGCGCCACTTCGGGCGCAAGGTCTCCACCGCCTTCTTGCGCGACGCCGCGGGCACCGGGGTCCAGGGGACCTCACTGACGGGCATCACCCAGGCCGGTCGGGCCGCCGGGCTCTCCGTCGAGCCGGTGCACGCCTCCGCCGAGCGACTCGACGAGTATCAGTTGCCCGCGATCGTCCACTACAAGGGCAACCACTGGATCGTCCTCTACGACGTCACCGCGACCCACGTCTACGTCGCGGACCCGGCGATCGGCCTGCGTCAGCTCTCGCGCGACGATTTCGAGCGCGACTGGACGGGATACGCCGCCTTCGTCGCGCGCACCGACGCCCTCGACGACGCCCCGGTGGACAACCTGGCGCTCGGCTGGCTGGTGCCCTTCCTCCTCGAGCAGCGCGCCGCCCTGATGTTCTCCCTCGTGCTGGCCCTCGCGCTCGCGGGGTGCGAAGTCGGCGTGCCGGTCGTGATCAACAGCCTCGTCAACTCGCTCACCTCGCGCAACGCGCTCTCGAGCGTGAACGGCGCGGGACTGGCCCTGCTGGGGCTGGTGGTGGCCGGTCTCGTGATCAGCTTCGTCGCCAACCGCGTGATCGTCAAGGTGACGATTGGCTTTGACACCCACTCGCTCGACTTTCTCACCGGCAAGCTGTTGCACCTGCCGATGAGTTACTTCGCGCGACGCAAGATCGGCGACCTCGAGCGGCGCATCAGCGGGATGCGGATGATTCGCATCCTGCTGATCCAAGACGGGGTCACCGCGGGCACCAACGTCCTGCTCCTCCTCGTGGCGATCGTGATGATGCTCGTCTATTCGTGGGTCCTGGGCCTCATCTTCCTCGCCGTCCTGCCCCTCTACGGGGCGGTGATGTGGTACTCGAAGAACAAGCTGCGCCCGATCTTCGCCTCGGCGGAGGAGGCCCACGGCCTCTACCAGGCGCACCAGGTAGACCTGTTGAAGGGCGTCGAGACGGTCAAGACCCTCGGCGCCGAGACGGGTCTGCAGGAGCGCATGCGCTCGTTCCTCGGCGACCTCAACTCCCAGTTGGCGCCGGCCTACCTCGCGGTGGGCCGCTACCAGACGATCGCGACGGCTCTCACTCTGGCCACCTACGCGTTCTTCGTCTACCTGGGCGCCCTCTTCGTCCACGGACATTCGCTCAGCCTCGGGCGCTACGTAGCCTTCATGTCACTCGTCTTGATCGCCACGGCGCCGATCCTCGGACTGCTGCTCTTCTGGGACGACATGCAGAACTCGACGGTGCTGCTCGCGCGCATCCACGACGTCCTGGTCCAAGAGCCCGAGCAGGGATCCGAAAACGCCTCCTTGCTCGCGGTGCCAACGCTGCACGGCGAGATCTCGCTGCGCGACGTCGAGTACCGGCCCCACGGCAGCGACCGGGCGATCCTCTCCAATATCAACCTGGAAATCCCTGCGGGCTCGACGGTGGCGCTGGTGGGCCGCTCGGGCTGTGGCAAGTCGACCTTGCTGCGCCTGCTCGCCGGCCTCATCACCCCGACGTCGGGATCCATCAGCTATGACGGCGTCGACATCGCCGACGTGCGCCTCCAGGCGCTGCGCGCGCGCATCGGCTACGTCTTGCAGGCCCCCTACGTCTTCGACGCGACGGTGGCCGAGAACATCGCCTTCGGCAATCCCGACATCGACCCCGAAGCCCTGCGCCGCGCCGCCCAGATCGCCGACGTCGACACCTTCGTTGACCTGCTGCCCCTGGGTTTCGACACGCGCATCGGCGAGGGCGGCATGACGCTCTCGGGCGGCCAGGCCCAGCGGATCTCCATCGCGCGCGCTCTCTATCGCGACCCACCGGTCATCTTCTTCGACGAGGCGACGAGCGCGCTCGACGCCGAGAGCGAGCAGACGATCAAGCGCAACATGGACACGCTCTCCAAGGGCCGCACCACCTTCATCGTGACGCACCGTCTCGCGAGCATCCGCGACGCCGACCTCATCGTCGTGCTCGACGCCGGGCGCGTCATCGAGACCGGGGACCACGCGGCGCTGCTGGCCAACGACGGGCTCTACGCGCACCTCTTTCACCAGCAGTACGCGAACGCGCCGTCGGTCTAGGCCGCGGCACCATCGGCCGATGAAGCACCCGGCGAACATCGAGTCGGGGGTGGCCCTGGTCGCGACACTCGCGAGCCTGATCATCGTGGCGACTCTCGTGGTCATCGTGCTGGACCAGACCTCGATCACGCCGCCGGTCACGCTCTCGCCGGGCACCACCGTCGACGCCAGCGCCGCGGCCGCGTCACGCCTCGCGAACCAGGCGACGTGCGAGGCGAACTTCGAGGCACTGAGTGGGGCCCTCGAAACCTACGTCACGCTTCACGGGGCCAACCCGCCCGCCGGACGGTCATGGGCCACGTCGTCGGGCGACGCGCTGCTACGCGCCTGGCCCGACGGGAACGGCTACGTCATCACCTGGGACGGGCGCGCGCTGTCTGTGCGACCCGCGCACGGACGTTCCTCGATCAACTCCGACGGGACGCAGTCTCCGCCCAGCGGCTGCCTCGCTCTGGGCTGACCGTTAAAGGACGTTGCGCACCAGTCGCACGAGTGCGGCGCCGATCGTGAGGATCACGGCGATGCCCCCCGTGCCCAACGCGAGTCCGATCCCGAGCACGACCACGTCCTCGAGCACGATGCCCAAGGCGAGGGCGACGGCGCCCATCGCGGGCAGCGTGTCGAGTCCCGAGAAGGGCGGCGCGAGGGCCGCGCCCATCGCGAAGGCGATGACGACGACCCCGAGGACGCGCACGAACCAGCGCCGATTGAGCAGGCTCGCCATCCGGGGCCGCGAGAAGCGCTCGAAGAAGCGGATCCGGCGAATCATGAAGGGCAGCGCCCGAGAGGTCATCGCGATTCCCAGCTCGCGGTGTCGCCAGCGCGTGGGCAGCCACACCGTGCGCAGGCCGAGCACCATCTCCGCACCGAGAACCACGGTGATGACCTCGAAGACGTGCGTCACTCCGCCGGTCGGGATAGGCAGGGCGGGTATGAACATGAGAAAGATGATGGCCACCGCAAAGGTCTTTTCAGCGAAGACCTCGTCCAGCGCGCCCAGGGTCTTGGGGCCGTCGGCGGTGAGCCAGCGCTCGAGCTCGTCGCTGAAGGTGCCGGTCACAAGTTCAGCCCCGGGGAGCCGCAACGCCGCGGCGCAGGAGGAGCTTTTCCAGCTCGACCGCGAAGAACACCGTGGCCGACAATGCGAGCACCAGTGCGAGCTGGGGGCCGTCGAGCGAGCGGGTGTGAAAGATCCGCTGGAGCGGTCCCACGTAGACGACGAGGAGTTGAACGACCAGCGTGGCGGCGATTGCCACGAAGAGCCACGGGTTCGTCGCAGGCGACAGGCGCAAGGAGCTGCGCCACTGCGAGCGCACCGCGAGAGCGTGGGCGAGCTGGGCGAGCGCCATCGTGGTGAAGACCATGGTCTGCCAGGGCCAGCCCGCCGCTCGCGCCCCGGCCTCGAGTCCGAGTACCACCGCCGCCATGAAAAGTCCGACCCACACGACATGCCGGCCCAGTCCCCCGGCGAAGAGCGACTCGCCACGCGGACGCGGGCGCCGACGCATGGCGTCGGGCTCGAGCGGTTCGAGGCCCAAAGCGATGGCCGGCAGACCGTCGGTGACCAGATTCATCCAAAGAATCTGCACCGCCAAGAGGGGGATCGGCATCCCGAAGAGAGGCGCGACGAACATCACCCAGAGCTCGCCCGCGTTCGTGCTGAGCAGGTAGCGAATCACGCGGCGGATGTTGTCGTAGATTCGTCGTCCCTCCTCGACGGCGTTAACAATGGTGGAGAAGTTGTCGTCGGCGAGCACCATGTCGGCCGCCTCCTTGGAGACGTCGGTGCCGGTGACGCCCATCGCGACACCGATGTCGGCCTGGCGAAGCGCGGGCGCGTCGTTGACACCGTCACCCGTCATGGCCACCACCGCCCCGTGGCGCTGCCAGGACTGGACGATTCGCATCTTGTCCGCGGGCGAGACGCGAGCGTAGATCGCAACATCACGCACGCGCCGATCGAGTGACTCGTCGTCGAGCTGAGACAGCTCCTCGCCAGAGAGAACCCGACCGATCGACACGTCGAGACCGATACGCGCGGCGATCGCCGAGGCGGTGACCGGGTGGTCGCCCGTGATGATCACCGTCTGGATGCCCGCGTCGCGACATGCGCGCAGCGCACCCGCCGCCTCGCGTCGCGGCGGGTCGATGATCCCCGCCAGTCCCACAAGGCTGAGACCCTCTTCGAGGTGCTGGGGAGGAGCGTCCGACACGCGATCGGCTAGGGCCAGGACGCGCAGCCCATCCGCAGCCCACGCGGTGGCGACCTCGGCCGCCGCGGCGGCCTCGGAGGGATCGGCCAAGACCTGCACGATCGCCTCGAGAGCCCCCTTGGCCAGGACCACGTGCTCGCGCGCGTCGAGGTGCAGGGTCGACATTCGCCGACGATCGGCGTCAAAGGGCAGCTCCTCGATGCGCGGGCTTCTGTCGCGCAACGCGGCGGGCTCGACGCCGCACTTCGCGGCCAGCGCCACGAGGGCTCCCTCGGTAGGATCGCCCGTCAACTCCCAGGTTCCCCCCACGACTGCCGGAGCGTGCAGCACCGCATCGTTGCACAGGGCCGCCACCCGGGCGAGGCGCACGAGGAAGGGATCGCTCGCCGGATTGGCGTCTCCCGTGAGGTTCCCTTCGGGCGAGTACCCGCTGCCGGTGACGTCGTAGCGCGCCGCGGGCGTCCAGACCCGCACGACCGTCATGCGGTTCTCCGTCAGCGTTCCGGTCTTGTCGGTGCAGATCACGTTGACTGACCCGAGGGTCTCGACGGCCACGAGCTTGCGCACCAGCGCGAGACGCTCGGCCATGCGCCGCGCCCCGAGGGCCAGGGCCACCGTGATCACCGCCGGGAGTCCCTCGGGGATGGCGGCCACCGCGAGGCTGACCGAGGTGAGGAACATCTCTCGCGCCGCGACGCCGCGGACCAGGCCCACCACGAAGACAAGCGCGCAGATGACGATGGCCCCGAGCGCCATCAGCCGCGCCAGGGAGCTCAGACGCGACTGCAGGGGCGTAGGCAGCTGCGTGCGCGCCGTGAGCAGGTCGGCAATGCGGCCGAGTTCGGTCTGTGCACCCACCGCGACGGCCACGCCGACGCCGCGCCCGAAGGTGACCGCCGTGCCCTTGAAGGCCATGTTGCGCTGCTCGGCCACGAGAT
>JAJXTB010000035.1 GCA_021784205.1 Actinomycetes bacterium | reverse complement strand
CGCTGACGGCGCTCGCCTGCCTGGTCACCGGCGTCGCGCCGTACGCCGTGATCGGCGTTGTGAATCGGGCGCTCGACAACGGTCCGAACAGTCCGGTCGCGGGCTGGGTGACGCTGCGCCTCGCGCCACTCACGGGGGCCCTCACTCCGCTCTACCTCTCGGTCGCCCTAGCCGGCGCGGTCCTCCTCGTCGCACTCTGGCGCGCAATCATCACCCACGCCAGCGGCTACCCGCGCGTCGCCACGCTCGAGCCCTGGGGGTCGGGACGCCACAACCAGACGGCTCGCATGCAGTACACGGCGACATCCTTCGGTGAACCCATCATGCGGGTCTTTGACGACGTGCTGCGCCCCGACCATGACGTCGACGTGAGCCACGTGGTCGAGTCGCGCTACTACCTCGAGCGCATCAGCTACCGATCGGCCAACGATGACATCGTCGAACGCGCGCTGTATCGTCCCCTCGCGCGATCTCTCAACTGGTGGGCGCGCCACACGCGCGCCATCGCCAACGGCAGCGTGCACCGCTACCTCGCCTACGGCCTCGTTGCGCTCGTGATCATCCTGGTGGTCGTGCAGTGACCTCGAGCGTCGGCGGCGGCGTCGCAAGCGCACTGCAGCTCCTCTGGATTCTCCTCGCGGGCCCCCTGGCGCTGGGACTGATGCGTAAGGTCCGCAGCCGCCTCGAGGGCCGAGAGGGCGCGAGCGTCTTACAGCCCCTGCGCGATCTGCGCAAGCTTTCCACCAAGCAGCGCACCCGGCCCACCGACTCCACCTGGGTGTTCGCCGCGGCGCCCGTCGTCCTCGTCGCCAGCACGGTCGTCGCCGCGGCCTTCTCACCGCTCGTCACCCTGTCGGCGCTCTTGGCGTCACGCGTCGACTTCGTCGCGATCCTCTTCGTCTTGCTCCTGGGCTCGGTGTCACTCTTGCTCGGCGCCCTCGACACCGGCACCGCCTTCGCCGGCATGGGTGCGAGCCGCGCCGCGATGGTCGGCGCCATGGTCGAGCCCGCCCTACTGGTCGCAATCCTCGCGATGTCCCTCGGAGTGGGCACGTCGAACCTCTCGCGCCTGGTCGGCGTGGGCGTTACCACCAGCGCGCTCGCCGGACCGGCCCGCATTCTCGCTCTCGTGTCGTTCTTCATCGCGATTCTCGCCGAGACGGGACGCCTGCCGGTCGACAACCCGGCGACACACCTCGAATTGACGATGATCCACGAGGCGATGGTCCTCGAGTACGCGGGCCCGGACCTGGCGCTCGTTACCCTGGGCGAGTCCGCGCGACTGGTGCTGTTGCTGGGGCTCTTCGCCAACCTCGCGCTGCCCTGGGGCATCGCGTCGGGCACGGGGGCCCTCGCCCTCGTGGGCGGTCTGCTCGCTGTGTCGATCAAGGTCGGTCTGGTTGCCGTCGCGGTGTCGGTCTTCGAGGTGACGACCGCCAAGATCCGGCTCTTTCGCATCCCCGAACTGCTCGCCGGCGCCTTCTTGCTCGGCGTGCTGAGCGTCATCAGCGCGGTGGCCCTGCGATGAGCTTTTCCTACGTCTCTCTCCTCGACCTCGCGGTGGTCGTGGTGATGGTCACCGCCGCCCTCACCCTGTGGCGCCAGTCGCTCGCCGCCGCAGTGAAGGCGCTCGCGGTCCAGGGCGTGGGCCTCGCCGCGGTGGCGGTGATCCTGGGTGCCCATCGTCACGACCTGGTCCTGGTGGGCGTCGGTGTGCTCGTGCTCGCGATCAAAGCAGTCGCGGTGCCCTGGCTGATCGGGCGCGTCGTCGCCCACGACCACGCCGCGCGCGAGGCGTCTCCGCTGATCAACGTACCGGCCTCGCTCGTGGGCGCGGGAGTGCTCACCCTGCTCGCCTTCGCCGCGACGCGCGGCGTCGTGGCTCTGGTGGCGACGCCCGCTGGGCGGCTCATCCCCTTCGGCGTCGCCATCGTCCTCATCGGCTTCTTCTCGATGGTCGTGCGCCGGCGGGCGGTCTCTCAGATCGTGGGACTGCTCACCATTGACAACGGCATCGCTCTCACCGCCTTCCTCGGCACGTCGGGCGTGCCGCTCGTCGTCGAACTCGGCGTCACCCTCGACGTGCTGCTCGCGGTCGTGGTCCTCCAAGTCCTCGTCGCCCATCTTCAGCGCCACTTCAACGTCCACGACCTGGACCAGCTGCGGGACCTGCACGACTGATGATCCTCGCCATTCTCGCCCTGCCTCTGCTCGCCGGCGTCATCTCGGCCCTCGCGCCCTGGCGTCGCGGCGTCGCCCTGCTCGGCGTGGCGAGCCTCGCGGGCGTGCTGGTTCTCGCCGCGCTGATCGGCCGCGCATCGCTGGTTGGCGCGCCAAGCGCGCTGGGTGGGTCCCTCGGCGCGGATCCTCTCAGCGCGCTGATGCTGCTCGTCATCGGGGCGGTGGGACTGCTCGCGGCCCTCGGCGGCGTGCGCTATCTCGACAGCCAGCTCGAGCGCGGCGCGTGCACGTCGCGCCAGGCCTCGCTCTACGCGGCCCTGGTCCAGGGATTCATCGCGGCGATGATTCTCACCGTGCTCGCGCGCAACATCGCCGTCATGTGGGTGGCCGTGGAAGCGACGACCGTCGTGACGACCTTCCTCGTCGGGCATCGGCGCACGCGTGGCGCCCTCGAGGCGTCGTGGAAGTACATCATCATCTGCTCGGTGGGCATCGCGCTCGCCTTCCTCGGCACAATGCTGCTCTACGTGGCGGCGAGCCACGGACACGGCACGGCGAGCCTCGACTGGGCCACGCTCGTGCGCGAGGCGCCCCATCTCAACCACGCGGTCGTGCGTCTGGCGTTCTCGCTCATCGTGCTCGGATACGGCACCAAGGTCGGACTCGCTCCGCTGCACAGTTGGCTGCCCGACGCGCACAGCCAGGCACCGGCACCGGTATCAGCGCTGATGTCAGGGGTCCTGCTCTCGGTCGCCTTCTACGCCCTGCTGCGCTGTCGGGCGATCGCGGTGGCCGCCCTCGGCACCGACTTCGTGCGAACGACGCTGCTCATCTCGGGACTGGTGACCTTGGGGGTCGCGGTCACCATGCTGTTGCACCAAAGCGACTACAAACGCATGCTCGCCTACTCCTCGATGGAGCACATGGGGCTGTTATGCCTGGGCGCCGCGGCCGGCACGCCCCTGGCGCTCGCCGCGGTGCTCTTGCACGTGGTCGGCCACGGTCTGGCCAAGAGCGTGCTCTTTCTCACCGCGGGCGAGATCGTCGAGGCCGACGGCACCAGCCAGATCGCCGGCGTGAGCGGACTGCTCGTGCGGCGCCCAGCCCTCGGCGGGCTCTTCGCCGTGGGCCTGGCCGCGCTCGTGGGTCTGCCGCCCTTCAGCCTCTTCGCGAGCGAGCTGGGCGTGGTGCGCGCCCTCTCCGCCGCGGGCCTAGCGTGGGTCAGCGCCCTCGCCCTCGCGGCCCTGGCCTTCGTCGTGGTGGGCCTGTCCGCGCCGGCCGCGCGGATGCTCCTGGGCCCCGCGACGACGGCTCCCCAGCGCGCGCCCTTTTCCTTCAGCGTCCCCATGGGCGTCGCCCTCGGCGCGCTCGCCCTGCTCGGCGTCGTCGCCTGGCCTCTCTCGTCGCTGATCCACGCCGGCGCGGCGGTGGCGCTATGACCCTCGAAGACGTCCTCAGCCAGCGGCCCGCACGGGCGCACCTCGATCTCGAGCCGCGCGACCTCCTCGACGCCGCACGCGGCCTGTTCGAGGCCGGATTCCACCTCGCGAGTGTCACCGCGTGCGAAGATGACGACGCCCTGCGCGTCGTGTACCTCTTCGTCGACGGCCCGCCCGACCAGCGCATTGAAGTTCACGTGCGACTCGACGCACGCAACCCCGAGGTCCCCTCGCTGGCCGCCGTGTCGTTCCCGGCCGGTCGCTTCGAGCGAGAGATGGCCGACCTCTTCGGCGTCGTCGCGCTCGGCCACCCCCAACCGCGCCCGCTGGTGACTCACCAGCACTGGCCGGCGGGCTGGCACCCGATGCGCCACGAAGCGGCGCGCGCGCCCTTTGACCTCGACGCCGCACCGTTCCCCTTCAACCCCGTCGAGGGCGAGGGCGTCTACGAGATCCCCGTCGGACCCGTGCACGCGGGCATCATCGAGCCGGGGCACTTCCGCTTCTGGGTCGTGGGCGAGACGATCATCAAGATGAAGGCGCGACTTTGGTTCACCCACAAGGGCGTCGAGAAGCTCTTCGAAGGCCGCGACGTCGATGAGGCCGTTCCCCTCGCCGAGCGGATCTCGGGTGACAGCGCGGTCGGCCACTCCCTCGCCTTCGTGCTGGCCGCCGAGGACGCCTTGGGCGTCGCCCCGAGCGCGCAGGCCGTGCGCGAGCGAGCGATGCTGCTCGAGCTCGAGCGGCTCTACAACCACGTCGGCGACCTCGGCGCCCTGTGCAACGACACGGCGTTCTCTCTCGGCCAGGCCCGGGCGATGACTCTGCGCGAGACCCTGCTGCGTCTCAATGACCGAGTCACCGGGCACCGCCTCTTGCGCGGCGCCCTCGCGCTCGGCACGACGACGTTGCGCGACCTGCCGCAACGCGACGAGCTCGCGGGCATCGCCGAAAGGGTGAACGACGTCGTCGCCCTGGCGAAGGCCAACAGCATCGTGATGGACCGCTTGCGCGGCACCGGTGTACTGGCGCGCGCCGACGCAACCGACATCGGCGTACTGGGGGTCGTCGCGCGCGCCTCGGGGATCGCCCGCGACGCGCGCGACGCGCACCCCTTCGTGACGACGCGTGCCTACTCGACCGTCACCGAGGAGACGGGCGACGTGCTCGCGCGCTTTCTCGTGCGCGAACGCGAGATCGCGGTCTCGCTCGCGATGATCGACGAACTACTGGCCGGCGGAGGTGTGACGGTGACACTTCCCCAGTCGGCGCGAGGCACCGGCACCGGCATCGTCGAGGGCTGGCGCGGCGCCATCACCCATCGCGTGGAGTTTGACGCCAACGGTCGGCTCGCGCGGGTGAAGGTCGTCGATCCCTCCTTCGTCACCTGGCCGGCCCTTGCGGTCGCCCTCGCCAACACGATCGTGCCGGACTTCCCACTCGTGAACAAGAGCTTCAACCTGTCCTACGCGGGCAACGACCTCTAGGTCAGATGACCGCCACCGCGGTCAGGACCACCGGCTGGCGGCGAAAGCGCTGGCCGAGCATGCGCCCGGCGGCGCGTTGGGCGACCTTGTTGAGCGCAGCGTCGTCGCGCTCGCCTTCGCGCAGCGCGCTCTCGAGCGCGCCACGGATCTCCTCGGTGAGAGCGGCCAGCAGCTTGCGATCGGTCTCGCCGTCGAACCAACCGCGCGCGCTGAGTCGCACCGGCTGGACGATGGTTCCGCGCGCGGCGTCGATACCCGCGGTGATCTGGACCACGCCGAACTCGGCCAGCATGCGCCGCTCCTCGATGGGCCGCTCATCGATCTCGCCGGCGTCGCCGTCGATGTAGTGAAAGCCCGCCGGCACCTGGCCGGCGCGGCGGATACCCGCTGTCGTGACCTCGATCTGGTCGCCGTCTTCGCACAGCAGCGTGTGCTCGGGCGAGAGGCCCATCGAGTGGGCCAGCTCGCGGTGGTGCACCATGTGGCGGTACTCGCCGTGCACGGGAACGAAGTTGCGCGGACGCACGAGCTGATGGAACATGCGCAGTTCGCCCTGGCGCGCGTGGCCCGAGGCGTGCACCGGCTCCACGCCCGAGTGGATGACCTCGGTGCCGGCGCGGTGCAGGTCGTCGATGACCCGCCCGACCGACCACTCGTTACCGGGAATCGGGTGCGAACTCAAGACCACCGTGTCCTCATCGGAGACCTTCATGAAGCGCTGGTCCCCGCGGCTGAGCTTGGACAGCGCGGCCAGGGGCTCGCCCTGGCTGCCGGTGCAGATCACGCAGACCTCGCCGGGGGCGTAGCGCGCGATGTTCTCCACGTCGATGAAGTGCGCCGCGTCCACGTGGAGCAAGTTGAGCTTGCGCGCGAGCTTGACGTTGGACTCCATGGACCGGCCCATCAGGGCGATCTTGCGGTCCTGCTCGAGGGCCACGTCGATGATCTGCTGGACGCGGTGGATGTGGCTTGCGAAGCAGGCCACCACCATGCGTCGATCGGGACGCTCCAAGAAGACCCGGCGCAGCGCCGAGCCCACCGAGCGCTCCGAAGCGGTGAATCCCGGCTCCTCGGCGTTGGTCGAGTCGCACAGCAAGAGGGCGACCCCTTCGTCGCCCAGCGCGGCCAGGCGCGAGACGTCGGTGCGACGCCCGTCGATCGGGGTGAGGTCGAGCTTGAAGTCCCCCGAGTGCACGATCAGGCCGACCTTGGTCGAAAAGGCCAGGGCGTTGGCACTGGGCACCGAATGGGTCACCGGGATGAACTCGACCTCGAAGGGGCCGATGCGCCGTCGCTCGCCGTCTTCGACCTCGATGAAGGTGAGGTCCTTGGCCACGCGCGCCTCGGTGAGACGGTGGCGGGCGAATCCCAGGGTCAGCTGGGAGCCGTAGATGGGGACGTTCACGTTGGTCACGAGGTAGCGCAGAGCCCCCGTGTGGTCCTCGTGGCCGTGGGTGAGAACGATCGCGTCGACGCGGTCGCGCCGCTCGAGCAGCCACGTGAAGTCCGGCAGGATCAGGTCCACGCCGTACATGGTCGGCTCGGGGAACATCAGGCCCGCGTCGACGACGACGATACGCCCGTCCTGCTCGATCGCCAGGCAGTTGCGGCCGATCTCGCCGAGGCCGCCAAGGAACGTGATGCGAACGCTGTCCTTAGCCACGCGAGGCCGCCAGAGCCGCGAGCACGCGAGCCGCGCGCGCATCGATCTCCTCGTCGGCCGCGCTGTGGGGCAGGCGACAGTCCCCGACGGCCAGACCGAGCGCGCGCATGGCCGCCTTGGTCGGTACGGGGTTCGGGTAGGCCTCGGAGCTCTCAAAGGCGCAGCTCTCGGCGAGGACCTCGTTGAGCCGACGCGCCTCGAGCCAGTCGCCGTCCTCGGCTGCTCGCACCATCGCCGTGAAGACGTCGCCGGCCCAGTGCGCGGCGACCGAGACGACGCCGACGGCTCCGATCGCCATGAAGGGCAGGGTCAGGGCGTCGTCGCCGCTGTAGAGGTCGAGGGCGTCGCCGAGGACGGCCTTGACGTGCGCGGCGCCGGGCAGGTCGGCCGAAGCGTCCTTTAGCGCCACGACGTTCTCGTGGCTTCTCACCAGATCGATCAAAGTCGTCGCGGCGATCTTGCGGCCGGTGCGCGAAGGGATGTCGTAGATCATGACGGGTAGCGCCGTCGACTCGGCGATTCGTCCCAGGTGCGCGGCGATGCCGGCCTGACTCGGGCGCGCGTAGGCGGGCGTCGTCGCCAGCACGCCCGCCACACCGACGTCAGCAACGCGCGCAGTCAACTCCACGGATCGACGGGTGTCGGCCGACGTCGAGCCGGCGAGAACGGGCACGTCGACCGCGCTCGCCACCGCGGCGAAGAGCGCCAGCTTCTCATCCTCCGAGAGCGAGGTCCCCTCACCCGTGGAGCCGGCCACCACCAGGGCGTCGCTGCCGTGATCGACCAGATAGCGCGCGAGCGTTGCTGCCATCTTCAGATCAAGGGAGCCGTCAAACTCAAAGGGCGTCACCATGGCGGTGAGCACCCGGCCAAAGCGCGGTGACGTCATAGTTCGAAGTTACCAGTGGGGCTCGTCAGGAACTCGCCCACACCCACGCTGAGACCCGGTTCGTCGCCCATCTTGCGCAGGGCCAGCGCAACGCCCTGAACGAAGCTTCGACGATCAAAGGAGTCGTGGCGGATGGTGAGTCCCTCGCCGGGCCCACCGAAGAGGATCTCCTCGTGGGCGACGAGTCCGGGCAGGCGAACCGCGTGGACTCTCACGCCCTCGACGTTCGCGCCGCGCGATCCCTCGACGCTCTCACGCTGGGTGGGCTCGGGCAGGTCGATGCGACCGGCGGCGCGGCGCGCGGCGGCCAGCGCGCGCGCCGTCGAGAGCGAGGTGCCCGAGGGCGCGTCGACCTTGGCGTCGTGGTGGAGTTCAATCACCTCGGCGCGCTCGAAGTAGGGCGCGGCGAGTACGGCGAAGCGCTCGGCGAGCACCGCGCCGATGGCGAAGTTGGCGGCCATCACCACGCGGGTAGACCGGGCGGCCTGGGCCACCAGCTCACGCTGGGCGTCACTGAGACCGGTCGTGCCCACGACGAGTCCCACGCGATTCGCGGCGCACCACGCCGCGGAGGCCACGACGCCGTCGGGCGTCGAGAAGTCGACTACGGCGTCGATGCTCGACGGATCGAGCGACGTCAGCGACGTCGCCACGACCGCGTCCTGAGATCGAGCCGGCTCGGCAATGTCGACGAGGGCGCGAACCGCGACGTCGCCCTCGCGCGCGAGTCCCTCGGCCATCACCTGGCCCATGCGCCCGGCCGCTCCAACGATTGCGACGCGCTTCATGCTTCAACCCTAGGGCGTCGGCGCCGCGCGACGGCGACGACGACGAGTGCGAGCACGCCCAGCATCGATCCGAAGAGCCCGAGCTCGATGTGCGGAGCGTGGTAGTGGTAGTGGATCACCCACTCCCCCGGCGGGACGCTGACCGACTGGATGAGACCGTTGCGGTGCACCGTGAGGGCGATCACCTGGGAACCACCCACGCGCTGGGCCTCGGCACGCCAGCCGGGTATCCACTCCACCGAATGCAGCACCGTCGTGCGCGTTCTCGCGTGCACCCGCACCCAGGTGTCGCCCCAGATAGCGTTGCGCACACTCTCGATGTGCCCGGTTGACAGCGACGACACCCACGCGCTGGGCAGCAGCGAGGTCGTTCGAAAGAACGCCAGCGTTCCGCTCGTTTCGCGTAAGCGCCACGAGCGCGTGGCGACCGCCTGCTGAAAGGGCGTCGTGAGTTGATACGTGGCGCCGCCCATCAACGTCACCAGCGCCGAACCGACGCGTACGCCCGACGGCGAGTGCAGCACGAAGCCGGCGGTCGGCGCCGTCGTCGCCGGTGCCCAGGTGAGAGTCGTCGCGCCGGGGATCGTCGCGATGTCGCCGGTCGGCGCGCCCGACGAGGTAAGCATCTGCACCGAGACCGTCGTGGTCGACAGGGGCTCACCGTCGACGCCCTCGAGACGGATCTCTCTCACGTGCACGAGCTGGCCGAAGTAGCGAAACGCTGTCTCGGTGCGCCGCGGGGACTCGCAGTACTGCGCACCCGCTCGCGGCGAGACCATCAGCTGGTTGCTCGCGAGCACCAGCGAGGCCAGACGCAGCTGGCGGAACTGGCCGCTCACGAGGTGACACGCGTCCAGGCGAAAGAGCGGGTGCGTCCCGGTCTCGGATCCGTAGTAGGCGTCGATCAACGATCCATATCCCTGGATCGAAGGAAGCTGGGTGAAGACGTTCATATTGGCCAGACCGAGGCTCTCGAACGTATCGCCCGCCGCCCCGGTGGGATCGACCATCGCGAATCTCCCAGTCAGACCGAGGTGGGCGACGGCGTTCGCGCGCGAGGGCATCACGCCGGCACGACCCGGCGCTAGACCGGTCGCGTTGAAGGCGAAGAAGGCTACGGCGTCAAGCGCGAGAATGACGAGCAGCCAGCGCACCCGGTCGCGACGTACCAGCAGCACGGCGATTGCCATCGCGACGGCGATCACCAGATGCATTACGAGGGTGGGTCGCTCGTAGAGCACCCAGCGCGTCGCTCCCATCGTGAGGCCGAGGAAGTGCAAGAAGTGCCGCCCGTCGAAGAGGGCGAGCACCGCGATGGCGACGACGGCGACGACGGGCGCGAGAGTGAGATAGCGCCGCGCGCCAACGAGAGACGCCCCGTCATCGTCGCGATCGGCCACTCGCTGGAGCCACCAGGCCAGCAGCACGCTCGCCGCGAGGTCGACGAGGATCACGTTGCGACTCTGCAGGCGCGTCGAGCTAAAGAGAGGTATCCACCAGAAGACGCGCCCGACGGGCGTGTAGTCGCCCCAGGTCGCCCACACTCCCACCAGGGCGAGCACGCCATAGGGGGCGAACTCGCGCACGGCCGCGCGACGCGCTCGCCCGATGAGTTGACCCAGGTACGCGGCCACGGCGACTAGCGCGGCCAGGCCGGCATAGCCGGTCACCTCGGGCAAGTTGTAGCTCGCGAAGTACGAGGGCTGGTGCAAGATCCCGTTGCCGCCGAAGAGGTCGGGGACGAACCACAGCGACGACCAGCGAACCGCCAGCGAGCCCGAGCCGAAGAACTGGTAGCCGAGGTTGGTGCGTTGCGAGACCGCGATGTAGCTCCAGCCCGTCACCAGTTGGGCCAGACCGATCAGGGCCCCCCACGCCACCCCCAACGCGACGGCCCCGACATATTCGACCCGATGTGACCAGGTCATCGGGCGCCACCGGCCCGGGGCGAGGAGCACCACGGCACCCACGACGAGCACGACGAGCTCCATCTCGGCGATCGCGCGCGGCTCACCTGATAGTGAGGTCAGCCCCCACAGCACGCCGAGGCCCATAACCGGTGCGGCGACCTCGCGAGCGCGGTGGCGCCACGCTCGCGGACGGCGCACGCGCTCGGCCAGCACCAGTAGACACAGAATCTCCCAGGGCAGCATCGCGTATCCCTGAACCACCCCGAGATGGACCATCTGGCCGGTCATCGCGCCGACGTAGGCATAGACAAGGCCGCCGGCGAGGGCCGGCGTGCTACGCAGCCCGTGGTAGCGAGCGAGGCAGAAGAGCCCGATCGCGGCGGCCGCGTAGACCGCAACGAGGTTGATCACCCAGGCAAGAATCGCCGGTAAGAACGCGAAGATGATCGTGAGGGGAAAGAGCGAGCCCGCGTTCATGCCGCCGAGCAGCGGTGTGCCCGAGTCGGCCAACGGGTTCATGAGTGGCAGGTGGCCGCTCGCGATCTGGCGGCCCGAAAGGACGCGCAGCGGGAAGTTCTGGATCAGGTTGTCCGCGGCGATGGCCGGGTGTCCCAGCGCGGCCGGCACGCCAAAGAGCAGCGTCGGCAGCGCGAGCATCACGATCAGAGCGGTGCGATCCGCTCTGGCGAGGGGACGCCACCACGGCGCCGATGTCGTCGGCGCCGTGGTGAGATCCACCTCGACGGGCACGAAAGGTGCCTAGCGGCGGCGCGGGCGCGAGCCCCGGCTTCCGCCGCGGTCGCGGTCGCGGTCGCGGTCGCCGTCGCTCATCGACGGTCCACCGGGGCCGAGGTCACCGATCTCGCCAGCCAGTTCGGCCTCGAAGTCACTCTCAAAGGACGGCGCGCGGGCGGGGCGCTCCTCGCGGGCGCGCGGCTCACGTTCCGCACGCTGCTCGCGCTCGGCACGCGGCTCGCGATCACGGTCACGACGCGGCTCGCGCTCGCGGTCGCGGCGCGGCTCGCGCGGCGAATCCTCGACCTCGATGTCGGCGTACTCTCCAGCCAGGGAGAGCGACACCTTGCCCTGCGGGTCGATGTCGTCCACGCGCACCTCAATGGGCTGGCCGAGTTCGAGGACGTCCTCGACCTGACCGATCCTCTTGCCGCCGTTGAGCGGCGACATCTTGGAGATGTGCAACAGGCCGTCACGCCCGGGCAGGATCGACACGAAGGCGCCGAACTTGGCGATGTTCACTACGCGACCGCTGTAGACGGCGCCCACGTCGGCCGAAGGCGGGTCGAGGATCAACGCGATGCGTCGACGGGCCTCTTCGACGGCTCGTCCGTCCTTGGCGCCAATGGTCACCGTCCCAACGACACCGTCGTCGTCGACCGCGATGTCCGCGCCCGTCTCTTGCTGGAGGGTGTTGATGACCTTGCCCTTGGGTCCGATGACCTCGCCGATCTTGTCGATCGGAATCTCCATCGAGATGATCTTGGGCGCGACCTCGGCCACCGTGGGACGAGGCTCGGCAATCGTCGCGGTGATCACGTCGAGGATCGCCAGACGAGCCTCCTTGGCCTGGTGAAGCGCGCGGGCCAAGACGTCGGCCGGCAGGCCGTCGATCTTGGTGTCGAGCTGCAGCGCGGTAACCGCGTCGGCGGTGCCGGCGACCTTGAAGTCCATGTCCCCGAACGCGTCTTCCGCGCCGAGGATGTCGGTCAGGGTGACGTAGTTGCCCTCGTCGTAGACGAGGCCCATCGCGATGCCCGCCACCGGGGCCTTGATCGGGACACCCGCGGCCATCAGCGACAGCGTCGATCCGCAGACGGACGCCATCGAGGTCGAGCCGTTGGACTGCATCACGTCAGAGACGACGCGCAGCGTGTAGGCGAAGTCCTGCTCGCTGGGCAGGACGGGGATCAGCGCACGCTCGGCGAGCATGCCGTGGCCGATCTCGCGGCGCTTGGGCATGCCCACGCGGCCGGTCTCACCCGTCGAGTACGGCGGGAAGTTGTAGTGGTGCATGTAGCGGCGCCACTCGTCGGGGGTGATCGAGTCGATCTGCTGACGCATGCGCGGCATGCCGAGCGTGGTCACGTTGACGACCTGGGTTTCGCCGCGCTGGAAGAGCGCCGAGCCGTGGGTCATCGGAAAGAGGTCGATCGCGGCCGAGAGCGGACGGATGTCGGCGACGCCTCGTCCGTCGATGCGCACGCCTTCGGTCACAATGCGCTGGCGCACCAGCTTCTTGGTCAGCGACTTCACGGCCGCGCGCACCTCGGAGTTGCGGCCCGGGAACTCGTCGGCCAGGGCCACTTCGATCTCGGCGGTGACCGCGGTGATGGCGTCGGAGCGCTCCTGCTTGCCGGCGACCTTGTTGGCAGCGGCCAGCTTCTCGCCGCCCACGGTCTGGACGGCGTTCATCACGTCCTCTTGGTAGTCGGCGAAGGTCGAGTAGACCATCGGCGTGATCGGCCCGCGGGCGGCGACGAACTCGCGCACCAGCTCGCGCTGGAGGTTGATCGACTCACGGATCCAGAGTTTGGAGGCCTCGAGGCCGGCCGCGAGGACCTCCTCGGAGACCTTCGGCGCCCCGTCGGCGTACTTCTCGAAGGAACCCTCGGTGCCGCCCGCCTCGACCATCATGATGGCGATGTCGGTCTCGACCGAGTCACTGAGTGCGCGTCCGGCCACCACGAGCTCAAAGACCGAGGCGTCACCCTCGGAGTAGGTCGGGTGCGCGACCCACTCGCCGTCGGTCGTGTAGGCGAGGCGAACCGCGCCGATGGGACCGTCGAAGGGGATGCCCGAGATCATCAGGGCCGCGGAGGCCGCGTTGATCGCGAGGATGTCGTGCGGGTTCTCCTGGTCGGCGCTGAAGATCGTGCCGACCACCTGGGTCTCGTTGCGGAAGCCCTTGGGGAACGACGGGCGCAGCGGCCGGTCGATCAGTCGGCAGATCAGCACCGCCTGGTCCGAAGGCTTACCCTCGCGGCGAAAGAACGCCCCGGGGATCTTGCCCGCGGCGTAGGCGCGCTCCTCGATGTCCACCGTCAGGGGGAAGAAATCCATCCCTTCACGAACGCTGCGCGCGGCGGTGGCCGTCACGAGCAGCATCGTGTCACCGATGCGCGCGAGAACCGCGCCGTCGGCGAGTTGGGCGAGGTGACCGGCCTCGAAGGAAAGGGTCTTGTCGGTGCCCGTTAGCGGGCTACTTACGCGGATGGCGTCAGTCATGGTTGCTCCTTGATTAGCAACACTCCGTCCGGACCCCAGTGGGCAACCGTCGCGGGTGCGACTGCCCTCCACTGGCCTCCGGTGAGTCGGATGTGTTGTCACGCCGAAAGTCGGCGTTGGCTCGGCTAGCGACGAATGCCGAGACGACCGATCAGCGAGCGGTAACGCTCCACGTCGTCGCGCTGGACGTAGTCCAAAAGACGGCGGCGTTGGCCGATGAGCTTCATGAGTCCGCGGCGGGTGTGGTGATCACCCTTGTGAACCTTCAAATGCTCGGTGAGGTGCGCGATCCGGTCCGTCAGAATCGCGATTTGGACCTCGGGCGAGCCCGTGTCCGTGCCGTGAGCCTGATAGTCCTTAATGATCTGTGCCTTCTCAGCCATGTGTTAGTGCCTTATGAGTCGGGGGTCCCGTTGCGAGCCGCCGACGTGACGACCCACATGGCCAGCGTCGCTGGTCAAGGTTCTAGCCTAGCAGGACCGAGGCCGTGGGCAAGAAATTCGCGAAAACATCCACGCTGGCCACGACGTCGCGCTCGATCTGGGCGACCAGGGCGGCCACGTCGGAAAAGACCAGCTCACCGCGCAGCCGGCTGAGAAAGGCGACGTCGAGGGTGGCGTCGTAGAGGTTGCCCCCGTAGCCCACCACGTGAACTTCGACCAGGAGGGCTCCATCGTCATAGAACTGGGGACGGGTGCCCACCGAGATCGCGGCCGGCCACCAGCGCCGGTCCGGCAGGCGGACCGCGCCAGCGTAGATGCCGATCCCGGGTAGCTGCTGGCGCGAAGCCGCCACCACGTTGGCCGTGGGAAATCCCAGGTCGGTGCCGCGAGCGTCCCCATGGGCGACCTCACCGCGTAGGACGAAGGGGCGCCCGAGGATGACCCCGGCGCGCTCGACGTCGCCCTCGGTGAGAGAGTGGCGCACCGCGGTCGAGCTCCAGCGCTGGCCATCGCCGAAGAGGACGCTGGGTGCGACGGAGAATCCCCAGCGCTCGCCCTCGCGCGCGAGGAGATCGACGTCGCCCGTGCGGCCCTCCCCGAAGCGAAAGTCCTGGCCGACCACGATCTCGAGGACGCCGAGTTCGCGTACGAGGACGCGTTCGATGAAGTGCTCAGCGCGCTCGTGCGAGGCGTGATGATCGAAGTCGAGGATGCGCACGCGGTCCACCCCCAGGGCCTCAAACCCCTCGAGGCGCTGATCCAAGGTGCCAAGCAGCAATGGCGCGTGCTCGGGGTCGAGCACGTCGGCGGGGTGCGGGTCGAAGGTGACCACACTGGCGAGCGCGCCGCGGGCGCGCGCGCGAGTGATCACCTCGGCAACCACGCGCTGGTGACCGCGGTGCAGCCCGTCGAACACGCCGATCGTGACGACACTCGGCGTCTCGTCATGGCGAGCATCAGCGTCATGGACGACGATCACGGGGTCAACCTACCGGCCCCTACGCGCTCTCGGTGAACACGAGCGCGGGCTGATAGTCCTCACCGCGACGTTCGAGCACGGCGACGAGCGCGCCGGATTTGTCTAGCGCGGCCACCTCGACGTCGCGCGCGGCCACGTGCAGTCGCTGACCGTGACGGATCCGGCGGATCTGATCATCGTCGAGGGTCACGTGCTCGAGGTGCGTGACGAAGGACGCCGGCGCCATCACGCTGGCCTCTGGATCCTCGGCGATGTCCTCGAGCGTGCGGGCGTCTTCGACGCGGTGATCGCCACTCGCGACTCGCCGCAGGGCCACCAGGTGACCAAGGGTTCCCAAGCGTTCGGCCAGATCGCTCGCCAGGACGCGCACGTAGGTGCCGACCGAACACGTGACGACGAAGTCCCAGCGAGCGGGATCCGACGTCGCGCTGAGTCGAAAGGAGTCAACGGTGATCGCTCGCGGCTCGCGCTCGACGACCTCGCCGCGTCGAGCCAGGTCGTAGAGCCGCTCGCCGCCGTGGTGCAGCGCCGAGACCATCGGCGGCACCTGACGCTGCTCGCCCGTCAGCGTCGCTGCCGCGGCGTTCACGATCGTCTCATCGAACGGCGGCACCGCGACGCGCTCGACTTCGACGCCGTCGGCGTCGAGCGAGTCGGTGGCCACACCGAAGAGGACCGTGCCGGTATAGGTCTTGTCACGGCCCTGGGCGAAGCGGATCAAGCGCGTGGCGGGACCCACCGCGAGGATCAGCAGTCCGGTCGCCATGGGGTCGAGCGTCCCGGCGTGTCCGACGCGGCGCTCGCCCAGGATGCGACGCAGGCGAGCGACGACGTCGTGACTGGTCAGTCCCGCCGGCTTGTCGACGAGGACCATCCCACTACGCGTCGTCATGACTCTGACGGCGCAGGATCTCCTCGATGGCCTCGCCGCTTCGCACCGCCGGGTCGGCCGCGAAGGAGAGCTTGGGCGTGCGCTTGAGACGCGTCTGGGCGTTCACCGAGGCCTGAATCGCCGAACGGTGCTCGACCAGGGCCTCGTGGGCGTCGGCGCTGAGCGAGTCGAAGTACACCGTTGCCTGGCGCAGGTCCGGCGACGTGTCCACTCCGGTGACCGTGATCAGCTCGAGTCGCTCGTCGAAGTCGGCGAGGCGCACCAGCTCGTCGGAGATGACCTCGCGCAGGATCTGGTTCACCCGAGCCGATCGCGGGTAGGGCTGATGTGAGCCGGTGGCCACGACTACGCCGTGCGCGGTATCTCGCGCTCTTCGAAGGTCTCGATGATGTCGCCCTCTTTGAGGTCCTGGTAGTCCGAGAGGCCGATGCCACACTCGTAACCGGCCGCGACCTCGCGCGCGTCGTCCTTGAACCTGCGAAGCGACGTGATCGTGCCCTTCCAGATGATCGCGCCCTCGCGCAGGAAGCGGACCTTGGAGCCACGAGTGATGACCCCGTCTCGCACGAAGCAGCCCGCGACGGCGCCGATCTTGGGTACACGGAAGACCTCTCGCACCTCGGCCTCGCCGGTGACGATCTCTTCGAAGACCGGCGTCAGCAGGCCTAGCATGGCGCCTTCGATCTCCTCGATCAACTTGTAGATGATCTCGTAGGTGCGGATCTGCACGCCTTCGGACTCGGCCATCTCGCGACTGCGACGGTCCGGGCGGACGTTAAAGCCGATGATCGTCGCTCCGGAGGCCTTGGCCAGCTGGACGTCGTTCTCGGTGATGCCGCCCACCCCGCGGTGCACCAGCACGAGCTTGACGTCGTCACGCTCAAGCTTGCGCAGCGATTCGGTGCAGGCCTCGAGCGAGCCCTGCACGTCTGCCTTCAAGACGACGTTGAGCGTAGCGGTCTCACCGCGCTGGATCTGCTCGAAGAGGTCCTCAAGCCGTGCCCCGCTCGCCGAGGCAATCGGCTGATGCCCGATCAAGCGCACGCGCTGGGCGCGCGCTTCGGCGAGGGATCGCGCGTGCGCGAGGTCGTCGGCCACGCGCATCTCGTCGCCGGCGAGCGGCGGCTCGGAAAATCCCAAAATCTGCACCGGGGTCGAGGGTCCGGCGGTCTTGACCGGCTTGCCCTGGTCATTGATGAGCGCCTTGACCTTGCCGTAGGCGGCGCCGGCGACCACGGGGTCGCCCACCGCGAGCAGGCCCTTTTGGACCATCACCGTGGCCACGGGGCCCCGGCCGACTTCGAGGTTGGCCTCGAGGACCGTGCCCATGGCCCGTCCCGTCGGGCGCGCGGTCAGCTCGGCGAGCTCGGCGACGAGCAGCACCTGCTCGAGCAGGTCGTCGATGCCCAGGTTCTGTAGCGCGGAGATCTCGACGCAGATGGTGTCACCGCCCCACTTCTCGGGCACCAGTCCGTGCTCGGAGATCTGCTGGAGGACCCGGTCGGGGTTGGCGTCGGGCCGGTCGATCTTGTTCACCGCGACGATGACGGGCACCTGGGCGGCCTTGGCGTGGTTGATCGCCTCGACCGTCTGGGGCATGACGCCATCGTCGGCGGCGACCACCAGGATCACGATGTCGGTCACCTTGGCGCCGCGGGCGCGCATTGCCGTGAAGGCCTCGTGGCCGGGCGTGTCAAGGAAGGCGATGGTCTTGTTGTGCCACTTGACCTGGTACGCGCCGATGTGCTGGGTGATGCCGCCGGCCTCGCCGGCGACGACGTTGGTCTTGCGGATCTGGTCGAGCAGCTTGGTCTTGCCGTGGTCGACGTGGCCCATGACGGTTACCACCGGCGGACGCGGCACGGCCGCGATTTCCTCGTCGAGGTCGTCCTCGTCAAAGAACTTGGCCAGCAGGGCGGCCTCTTGCTGCTCACCCGGGTCCACCAGGCGCACGGCGGCGCCGACTTCGGCGGCGTAGAGCTCGATCATGTCGTCGCTGAGCGCCTGGACGGCGGTGACGATCTCGCCCTGGAGGAACAAGAAGCGGATGATGTCGGCCGCGCTTCGATTGAGCTTGGGGCCGACATCCTTCGCCGTCGAGCCGCGCTCGATGATGATCTCGCCCTCGGGGACCGGGGCGCTCGAGGGCGCCCAGGTCGTCATCTGGGTCGGCTCGAGCTCTTCCATGTTGCGCCGGCGCCGACGCGTTGTCTTGCGCTGACTGCCGCGCGGACCACCGCCGCCACGACTGGCCAGGCCACTACGTCCCGGTCCCGAAGTCGACGGGGCTCCCCCGCGGAATCCGCCGGTGGGCGCGCCCGTGCGCGGTGCACCGGGACGTGGCGCACCGCTTGAGGGGCGCGCACTCATGGGACGTGATCCGGGGGTCGAGGGACGCATTGGTGCGCCGGCCGGCGGACGGCGCATGCCCGGCGGCGGCGGGATCGGGCGACCGGTTGAGCTGAGCGGACGTCCCGGGGGTGGCGGGATCGGGCGGCCGGTCGAACTGAGTGGCGGGCGACGCACGGGCGCGGCCTCGCCGTCGCCGCTCGGTCGCTGAGTGGGTCGAATGGTGGTGGGCCCGTCGGGGGTGACGGTGCGAACGGGCGGGGCCTTGGGCACGATGGGCGGGCTCGAGCGAACGACACGCGGCGCCGCTTCTTCGACCGGCGCCTCGGCCGCGGGCGCCTCAGTGGCGGGCGCGGGGGCCTCGGTGGGGGCCTCGACCGTGCGGGTTGCGGGCGCGGGCACCTCGGGCGCGGGCGCTGGGGCGGACCCGGACTTGGTGGCCTTGGTGGCCTTCACGGCCTTAGTCGGCTCAGCCGGCGGCGTCTCGCGGCGCAGCCCGTCGGCGTCGACGCGTCGACGGATGCGGTCAGCCTGGGCGTCCTCGATGGACGCCGACGGGCTGGAGGCCCCGATACCCAGCTTCTGGGCGATCGTGAGCAACTCCTTGCTCGTCAGTCCGAGCTCCTTGGAGAGCTCGTGTACCCGGATTTTCTTCAGCGCCAAAACAGTCCTTCGTATTGCGTGCGTGGTTTTCGCACGCACGGCTACCTATTCTTTCACAACTACACCCGCGCTTGGCCCCTCGGCCAGCAGCACGATCAGCGCCGCGGCCTCGGCGTCTCCCACGGGCGCGCGCAGCGCCCGCGCGAGCTGACCCGCTGCCAGGCGGTCCCGGCAGGTGCCGACGGCGCACAACCACGCCCCGCGACCCTCTCCGCGACCCACATACCACTGCCCGCCTCGCCGACCGACGCGCACCAGGTGATCATCGTCGCGCCGCGCGCGACAGACCACGCAGGTCCGCACCGGGGCTACGCGCCCTCCTCTTCGACCGCGACCTCAACGGGCTCGACCTCTTCGACGAGTTCGATCTCCTCGTGGTCTCCCTCGGCGTTGGTCACGATGACCGACTCTTCGATCGTCGCACCCGCGTCGTGCTCGACAACGCGAACCGTCTCATCGACGACCACGTCGCCCTCGGTCCAGACCTCTTCGACCACTTCTTCCTCGACGCCCTCGTTCTCGGAGCGGATGTCGATGCGCCAGCCGGTCAGACGCGCCGCCAGGCGGGCATTCTGGCCTTCCTTGCCAATGGCGAGCGACAGCTGCTGGTCGTGGACGATCACCGTGGCGACGCCCTCTTCCTCGTTGAGCAGTACTTCTCGCACCCGCGCCGGGGCGAGCGCGGACTGGATGAACTCGACGGGGTCGTCACTGAAGGGCACGACGTCGATGCGCTCGCTGCGCAGCTCGTTGGTGATGTTGCGCACCCGCGATCCGCGCGCGCCCACGCAGGCGCCAACCGGGTCGACCATCTGGTCGTTGGAGGCAACGGCGATCTTGGAGCGGTGACCAGGTTCGCGCGCCAGCGCCTTGATCTCGACGATGCCGTTGGCGATCTCGGGCACCTCGATCTCGAAGAGCTTGGCGACGAGCGCCGGATGGGTGCGGCTCACGACGATCTGGGGGCCCTTGTTGGTCTTTCGCACTTCGACGATGTAGACCTTGATGCGTGCGCCGTGCTCGTAGCGCTCAAAGGCGATCTGCTCGGCTTGGGGCAAGAGGGCCTCGACGCGCCCGAGGTCGAGCAGCGTGTAGCGGTTGTCGTTCTGCTGAACGGTGCCCGAGACGATGTCACCCTCGCGGTTGGCGAACTCCTCGTACATCTGGCGGCGCTGGATGTCGCGAATTAGCTGCATCAGGACCTGCTTGGCCGTCTGGGCGGCGATGCGACCGAAGTCCTCTGGCGTGGCGTCCCACTCGCGCGTGACGTTGCCCTCGAGGTCGAGCTCGAGTCCCCAGACCTTGATCTCACCGGTCTCGGGGTTGATCTCGACCTCGGCGTCCTCGGCGGAGTCCGGACGGCGCTTGTAGGCCGCGAGCAGTGCGTTGGCCAAGGCGATGAGCAGCTCGTTCTCGTCGATGTTCTGGTCGCGGGCAATCTGTCCCAGGGCGTCAAGGAATTCAAAATTCGCCATGATCAGCCTTTCTTGCTCGTCGAAGTGGTCGGGGCGGGTCCCCAGGCGAAGACGGTGCGGGCGCGCTCGACGCCCTCTAAGCGCACCACGACGTCCTCGCCGTCGACACGCAGCGTTGCGGTCTCCTCGTCGGCGCCCACGAGTTCGCCCTCCAGGCGACGCGTGGGCTCTGCGCCACGGCGCTCGCGCAGCGTAACGGTCTCGCCGACGGCGCCACGAAAGTGCTCAGGCGTGCGCAGCTGGCGCTCCAGGCCCGGGCTCGCCACGTCGAGGGTGTAGTGGCCGGGAATCGGGTCGGTCTCATCCAGCCAGGCCGACAGAGCCCGGCTCGCGCTGGTCAGCGCCTCGAGGTCGATGCCCCCCTCGCGGGTCACCGTGACGTGCAGGGTCCCGCCGGAGAGGTCGATGTCGTAGAGGGAGATTCCCAGCTTCTCCAGGAGTGTGCGCACCGGTGTCTCGAGTTCCATCACCATCGCTCCTCTCCTGATCAGCGTCCAGACAACAAAAAAGCACGGGCCCAAGGCCCGCGCTAAAACGAGTCCAAACGTCCTTGGCGGACTGTCGCGACCAGTGTAGCAGTTAGAGCGTCTCGCCACAATCGAGGCGTGACCGAATAACCCCTCCCGCTAGGGACGGTAGCACGCCACGGGGGCGATTAGTACGAGCGCGCCACGATCGCCAAAAGGTCCGTTTCCTCGATGCTCTCGGGCACCGAGCCGTCGGGGCGCGTCAGGCAGCGCACGGTGACCGCCTCGGCGTTGAGGCGGTCCTCGCCGGCCTCGCCCACCGCGGTCCAGGGCAGACGAGCGAAGCCCTCCTGGGCGGCCTCGAGCGCCTCATCCACGCTGCCCACGTCGCGCGTGGCGCTGTCGCGTCGGACGGTGGCGGCCACCAGCAGGTCGGCCTGGACCGCCTCGAGCAGCGCGGCCGTGGCGCCGGCCAGTCCCTCGATCGGTCGGGTGACCTTCTCGCCCGTGTCGCGGCGCACCAGAGTCACGACGCCCTCGGCCAGGTCGCGCGGGCCCACCTCGACGCGCAGAGGCACGCCCTTGATCTCC
>JAJXTB010000034.1 GCA_021784205.1 Actinomycetes bacterium | reverse complement strand
CGCGAACTCATCGCCGCCGGCGGCGCCTACGCGACCATGTTCGCCGCGTGGCTCGCCTCGGGCGGGCGCGACGCCAGCCGCGGGACCGACTAGTCGACCATCGCGCGCACGGCCTCGATGAGTGACGCCGCGCTCTGACCCGGCTGGACCAGTGGGTGGACCTGGAGGTGGGTGACGCCCGCCTCGGCGAAGGCCGCGACCCGTTCGGCGACGTAACTCGCGGGTCCACAGAGCGTGGTCAACTCGAGGAACTCGGCCGGCACCGCCGCTTCCGCCTCGCGCTTCTTGCCCGCCAGGTAGAGGTCCTGGATCGTGGCCGCCTCGCGCTCGAAGCCGTAGCGAATCGCGAGTTCGTTGTAGAAGTTCTTACCCTTCGCGCCCATCCCACCCACGTAGAGCGCCACCATCGAACGCTGTAGCTCGCGCAGCGCGATGATCTCCTCGCCTTCGCCGATCGCGAGCAGTCCCCCGGCCGTGATCATGAGTTCCCCGAGCGAGGGGTCGCGCTTCGCGCGTCCCGCCGCGAGCGCATCGCCCCAGACGTTGTTGGCCCGCTCGGGGATGAACAGGATCGGGATCCAGCCGTCGGCGATCTCGGCGGTGAGCGACACGTTCTTCTCGCCGAGCGACGCGACCCACACCGGTATCGCCGGGCGCACCGGGTGCGCGATGATCTTGAGGGGCTTACCGAGTCCGGTGCCTCGCTCGGGTGGAAGGGGCATCGTGAAGTGCTTGCCGTGGTGCTCGAGGGGCGCCTCGCGGCGCCACACGTCACGACAGATCGACACGATCTCGCGGGTCGTGCCGAGCGGATCGACGTAGGGAACACCGTGAAAGCCCTCGATCACCTGGGGACCCGATGCCCCCAGCCCCAGGTGGAATCGGCCGTCCGAGAGGGCGTCGATGCCCGCGGCGGTCATCGCGATCAGCGTCGGCGTGCGGGTGTAGATCGGCAGGATCGCCGCGCCGATCTCGACGCGCTCGGTCAGCGCCGCCAGGTAGCCCATCAGGGAAGGACTGTCGAAACCGTACGCCTCGGCCACCCACACCAGGTCGAGTCCGGCCCGCTCCATCTCGGCCACGTCGCGAGCCGCCTGCTTGAATCCACCGGCGTAACTCAGCATCGTAGAGATCTTCACGTCTCGTCCCTTCACCCAATTGGTCAGCGTACCGGACCGTGACGCGCCGGTTCGAGTTGCGTGTCCTACGCTGGTAACGAGGGCACCAATGCTCTCACCGAGAGCAAAGGCTGGTGACAACGTGGTCACACGTCCCAATGAGGCCCCACCCCACGAGTTCAATCCGTGGCTGCGAGTGGTTTCCCTAATCGAAGAAGCCGGGCACCTGCTCGGCCTGCCCGACGACATGATCATGAGGATCGTCACCCCCGAGCGGATCCTCGAAGTCGCCGTGCCCGTGCGCATGGACGACGGCGAGGTGCGGATGTTCACCGGCTGGCGAATCCAGCACGACACCTCGCGCGGGCCGGGTAAGGGCGGCATCCGCTTCCACCCCAGCGTGAACGCCGACGAGATCGCGGCGCTGAGCGCGGACATGTCGA
This sequence comes from Actinomycetes bacterium, assembly GCA_021784205.1. The sequence goes on along the minus strand of JAJXTB010000034.1, from coordinate 20,152 downwards.
TCAAGTGCGCCGTCGTCAACATCCCCTACGGCGGAGCCAAGGGCGGCGTCCGGGTCGACCCGGCGACGCTCTCGCGCGCCGAGCTCGAGCGACTGACGCGCCGCTACGCCTTCTCGATCGCGCCCATGATCGGACCCGACCGTGACATCCCGGCCCCCGACATCAACACCGACTTCCAGGTGATGAGTTGGATCATGGACACCGTGTCGATGCTGCGTGGCCACAACACACCCGGCGTCGTCACCGGCAAGCCCCTCTCGATCGGTGGCAGCCTCGGTCACGCCGGCGCCACGTCGCTCGGGGTGACCATCGTCACGACGGCGTTGCTCCAGCGCATGGGTCGCATGGCCAACGAACAGCGTGTCGTCATCCAGGGCTACGGCAAGGTCGGTGCGCCGCTCGTGAAGTTGCTGAGCGACCGCGGCATGAAGGTCGTCGGTATCGCCGACGTTCGCGGTGCGATCCACGTGCCCGACGGGATCAACCCCGCGGCCATGGCCGCCCACTTCGCCGAGGCGGGCACGGTGGTCGGCTTCGCGGGTAGCGAGACGATCGATTCCGATGACCTGTTCTCGCTGCCGAGTGACATCGCTATCCCCGCCGCCCTCGGCGGGGTCATCACCGAACGCGTCGCGCAGACGATGAGCGCCTCGATCATGGTCGAGGCCGCGAACGGCCCCACGACCGGTGAGGGCGCGGCGATCCTCGCCAGCCGCAACGTCCCGGTGATCCCCGACGTCCTCGCGAACGCCGGTGGCGTCGTCGCCTCGTACTTCGAGTGGGCCCAGGACCTCCAGGGCTTCATGTGGGAGCCGGAACTCTTCCAGCAACGCCTCGAGAAGACGATGAGCGACGCCTTCAACCACATCTGGAAGCGTCACCAGGAGTTGAACGTGACCCTGCGCGAGACGGCGATCGCCGTCGGCGTGGAGCGCATCGCCGAGGCGACCGAGGTCCGCGGCCTGTTCCCCTGATCGAGCGATCGATGCGAAACCCCGGCGTCGCGACGACCACGTCGCGACACCGGGGTTTCGCGTTTCCTGCGCCGCCACCAGGCTGGCGCCGCGACGGCGATAGCGTGACGGGGTGACGGTTTCGTCACCCCGGTTCGCCCGACGAGCCGACCGACCAACGGAGGGCGACATGTCCACGGCAGCCAGCGCACCCGAGTCTCGCGACCGATCGGCCGCTCGCCGGCCGTTCCCCGCCCGGGGGCAAACGGCCGCGGCGGTGTTCGCGGACCTCTTCGCGCGCAAGACGGCCGACGCCGACTGGCAGCGCGGACGCACCTTCAATCTCGTCTACCCCACCGGACGCGCCGACGTCGACCGCGTGCTCACCGAGGCCAACAACGCCTACCTCTTCGAGAACGCCCTCAACCCGACGCGGTTCCCGAGTCTGGGCACGATGCAGACCGAGGTGCTCGAGATGGTCTCGTCACTCGTCAACGCCCCGCCGAAGGCCGGGGCGGGATTCTCATCGGGCGGCACCGAATCGATCCTGCTCTCGGTGCTGGTCAGCCGCGAACGCGGGCGCGTCGAGCGAGGCATCACGCAGGCCAACATCGTCTTTCCCTCGTCGGCCCACCCCGCCTTCGCCAAAGCCGCCTTCTACCTCGGCCTCGAGGCGCGCGCGACGCCGCTGACCGACGGGTTCACCGCGGACGTCGAGCGCCTCTTCGAGCGAGTGGACGAGAACACCGTGCTGATCGTGGGTTCGGCCTACGGCTTCCCTCACGGCGTGATCGACCCGATCGAGGAACTCTCCAACCGCGCCCTCGCACTGGGCATCCCGTTCCACTCCGACACCTGCATCGGCAGTTTCGTGCTGCCCTTCATGGAGCGTCTCGGCTACGAGATACCGCCCTACGACTTCCGTCTGCCCGGGGTCACCCAGATGTCGTGCGACATCCACAAGTACGGCTACGTCACCAAGGGTGCGTCGGTCGTCGTCTACCGCGACGCCGACTGGCTGAGTCACCAGATCTTCGACTACGACGTCTGGCCACCCGGTCGCTACCACAACGCCTCGGTCGCCGGCGCGCGCGCCGCGAGCCCCGTGGCGGCGTCCTGGGCCCTGCTCACCTACCTGGGTGAAGACGGGTACACCGAGATCATGGCCGATCTCCTCGAGACGACGCGGCGCCTTCGCGACGGAGTCAGCGCGCTCGCGGGACTCTCGATCCTCGGCGACTCGATCGGGCCGCTGATGTCGTTCACCTCGACGCGCGACGACATCTTCGCCATCGCCGACGTCATGGACGAACGCGGCTGGCACCTCAACCGCGTGCACAACCCCTCGGGCGTGCAGATGATGATCGCGCCGATCCACGGCGCCTACGTGGACGAGTTCCTCGCCGACCTCGCCGAGGCGGTCGAGCGCCACGGCACCGCCCGGTCGTCGTTCGTCGGCTACACCTGATCGATGGCGCGGTCGGGCAACGGTACGCTCGAGGACATGCCTTCGACGACACCGCCGAATCTCGTCCTGGTGCGCCACGGGGAGACCACCTGGAACCTCGATGGACTCGTGCAGGGCCACCGCGACGACGCGATCCTCACCGATCGAGGTGTGCGCCAGGCCGAGCACGTGGCCGCGACCCTGCACGAGGACGTCTTTGACGCCATCGTCGCGAGCGACCTGCGACGCGCGCGCGACACCGCGGCGATCATCGCGAGGGGACGCGGACTCGACGTCGTCACGACGCCGGCGCTGCGCGAGCGCTCCTACGGCGACTACGAGGGCGGACCCCTCGCCGACCTCCCGGCCACGGTCTTCGTCCCCGACGGCGCGTTCGTGACCGACGCCGACGCCCGTCCCTCGGGCGGCGAGTCGCTCAACGACCTTTACGGTCGCGCTCGGCGATGGCTCACCCAGCTGCGAACCGACTACGCCGGTGCGCGGGTGCTCGTGGTCACCCACGGCGGGACGCTACGGGCCATCCGCGCGTGCTGTGCGGCGACGCCGATCACGCGAACCCGGTGGTACCCGGTAGATAACGCCAGCGTGTGGACGACCGACATCAACGGGGACCCGCTCGCCTGAGTCCCGGCTCGTCGCCCGCCGAGGAAGTGGCGGACGACGAGCCATCGAGTCCAGCGCACGCCGAGCCGGGCGAACGTCGGTGTGATGCGTGACCCGTCGGACTGGTCAGGACATCGTCCGCGGGTCGGCGCAGTGCTGGAACTCGATCACGTTCGGCGAGGTCCCGTCCCGACAACGACGAACCGCGCCGAGTTGTCGCGACGCCCGCGGTGGTGGCTTCACCGCCGCTGCTGGTACGAGGGCTCGATGTCAGACTCGAAGACGCAGAGGGTTTCGCTGCGCAGCCCGAGGCGCACCGTCTCGAGGCCGATGATGTCGGTCGTAGCGACGTTGCCCATATTCACATTGGGGCCGAGTCGGGTGACGAAGTAGCTCTGCAATTCGAGCGTGGGCGCCTCGAACAGCAGCCGGTCCACGCTGATAGGACTCGCGAGGATCTCCTCGATCAGGCCGAAGCGCAGTTCCCCGTTCGGTCGACAGATCCCGCCGTGGCCGCTCTCGCGGGTCTCCAGGGTTACGAGCACCGCCCCCGCGTCCAGGTCGGCCCCGATGTAGCCGATCCACTTGTGCGGCGCCATATTCTCGGACTTCGCCTGGTCCTTGGAGCCGACCTCGGAGATGACCGAGAAGTCCTTCGCCAGCTCGGCGACGTAGTCGGCCTTGGCCGCGTCCGTGAGGTCGATGGTGCCGTTGGAGACCTCCACGAAGGTGCACCCGTACCAGCGACACATGGCGCGAAACTCGTCGAAGCGGCCCTGGAGGACGTACTTCTCGAACAGCGTGCCACCGAAGTAGAAGTCCACTCCCTCGCTGCGCAGGACCGCGATCTTGTCGCGGACGTTGCGGTCGACGACCGAGGTGCCCCACCCGAACTTGACGAAGTCCAGGTAGTCACTCGCCGCCGTGACCATGTCGGCGAAGTAGTGCAGCGGCAGTCCTTTGTCGATCGCCATGGTGAGCCCGAATTCTCGCGGCTTACTGCATCGTTCAGGTAGGTCTAGGTACTCTCGACTCATGGGACTCGCCGCCCTGTCAACCCGTTGCGCTGATGACTATCACCGACGATCAGGTAAAACCCACCGTAACCTCGAGATCGGGGATTTCCCTGGGCAACGGGTGGGAATACCTTGTGAATTGGCTGTGACCTCCGGCGTGACCAAGCGGGTCGCGTCGACGGCTGGCACGCGCGTCATCCCTGGTGGTGCTGTGGCAGAGTGACACGGTGCCAGAGGAACCGACCCGAGAGGAACTCGAGCGTCAGATCGCGGCGTTGCGCGCCGAGCTCACACGGCTAAAAGAAGAGATCCGCGTGCTGCGCCGCGCTCAGCACGAGGTGCCGCCGCACTACCTCTAGTCTCGGCGCGACCCGGTCCTCGGTCGTGTTCGGGTCGCGCGACGCGCACGACCACCTTCAGTACCACCGGTCGTTCATCCCGCGTGGCCGAGCGCACGATCGAGCCCGTGGCGAGCCACGCCGCATTTTTCTCGGACGTTTCCCAATCGATCCCGACGGTGCGACGGCCCGGGTCGCGCAGTCACGCTCGGTAGAGGACCGTCGGTGACGCGCACGCGATGACGAGCTTCGCCACTCGCCACTCGCCACCTGTTCTCGTCACTTCGGCCGGCGCTCGGAGCGCAGCGCGCGACGCACCGAGAGCCCGAGGGCGGCCGTAGCGAGCGCGGGTAGCGCGATGACCGCAACGCCGTTGAGGTGCCAGAGGTGGCTCAGCGCCGCGACGACGCCGATCGTAACGAGCGCCGCGATGAACAGCTCGGGCGTGTCGCCGATCAAGAAATCCCACCAGAACATCGCGAAGCCCCTCACCAGACGCCACAGCAGCGGACGTGGTCGCTCACCCGTCATGCGGCCACCTCCCGGGTTCGACGTTCGTGTTTCAGGTACGCGACCAGCGTCCAGGTGACCGCCACGTAGAGCACCACGAAACCGACGAGCATGACGTCGTTCCCGGGCCATCGCACCCGCAGTCCCTCGCCCGTCCAGAAGGTTCCGTAACTCACGAGCAACACGCCGACGCCCATCTTCATGGCGTTCTCGGGGACGTTGGACAGCTGCTTGGCGACGACGACGCCCACGATCCCGACGAGCACGACCGCGATCGCGGCCACGGTCGAGGCGAGACCGAGTCGGTGGGCCGAGGTACCGAGGGTCAGTACCGTGATCACGACCTCGAGTCCCTCGAGAAACACGCCCTTGAACGCCATCACGAAGGCGATTCGGTCACGCTGGGTCGCGCCCGCCGACTCCAGTTCGGCGACCTTGGCCCGGTAGATCGCGTCCTCGTCGTGCATGGCCTTGAACCCACTCGACCGCAGGATTGCCTTGCGCAACCACTGCATGCCAAAGATCAGCAGCACGCCGCCGACCACGAGACGCAGCACGCTCAGTGGCACGCGGACCATCGCGGGACCGAACACCGCTACGAGCGCCGCGAGGACCACCAACGCCACGGCGGTCCCTTCGAAGGCCGAGCGCCACCCGCGGGTGTGCCCGACGGCCAGCACGATGGTGAGCGCCTCGACCATCTCAACCGCGCACGCGAGGAACACGGCGCCGACGAGCACCACCACGCCCGTCGAACCCGTCACTGCTCCAATCATGAACTGACCTTTCCTGGATTCATCACAAAGCACGAGGACGCGTCGAAACACACCCTCACGGCGTGGTCCCGGTCGAACCGGTGCGACGAGAAGACTTTACTCAGGACGTCCTGGGGTCCCACGCGCACCACGTGGTCGTAGCCCCGGCCGTTGAAGGCGGCGTCAAGGACGACGCCGGGCACTCCCTGGGGTTCGTTCGCGTTGGCCAGCGTGACGCCGGCCGCTCGTACGAAGAGGCTCACCGGCTCCGCGGGATCGACTGGTTGGGTCGCGGTCGCGGAGATCCGATGGTCGAGCGCGAAGGGCAGGGTGACGTCGTAGCAGTCGGTCCCGGTCATCGTCACCGACGAGACGGGGAACTCGCCGGCGAGTCCGGTGAATCGCGCAACGAAGGCGTTGATCGGGCGCCGGTAGATCGCCTCGGGCGTGTCGAGTTGGACGAGCCGGCCATGGTTGAGCACCCCCACCCGATCCGCGAGGGCGAAGGCCTCGGACTGGTCGTGGGTGATGTAGATCGCCGTCACCCCCGCGGCGCGCGTCAACGTCGCGATCTCGACGCGAAGTTGCTCGCGCCGATCGGCGTCGAGGTTGGAGAGCGGTTCGTCGAAGAGGACGAGGCCGACCTCCGCCGAAAGCGCCCGCGCGAGCGCGACGCGCTGCTGCTCGCCGCCGGACAGCTCGTTGGGGTAGCGCTCGGCGAGGTGAGCGATGCCCACGCGCTCGAGCAGGTCGCTCACCCGCGCCGACCGCTCGGCCTTGGTGCGCCGGGAGGTGGCGAGGGGAAAGGCGACGTTCTTCGCCACGGTGAGGTGCGGCCAGAGCGCGTAGTCCTGGAAGACCATCGCGAGGCCCCGTTTCTCAGGGGCGACGAACCCGCGCGGCCCGACCACGACGCGGTCGTCGATGGTGATCACGCCGGCGCTCGGCCGCTCGATCCCCGCCACGCAGCGTAAGAGCGTGGTCTTGCCCGAACCCGACGGTCCGAGCAGCACGAGGAACGTCCCGGGGGCCACGGTGAGATTCACGCCATCGAGGGCCACCTTGTCGCCGAACTCCTTGGTCACGCCCTCGACCGAGACGCCGACCGCTCGAGGTTGAGTGGCGGTCACGACTTCACCCCGCTCCAGCCGATCCGGCGCCAGCCCCGGGGGGTCACGAGGTGGTAGAGGCCGAGGGCGACCACGATCACGACGAGCATCTCGAGCAGCGTCAGGACCGTCATCGCCGTGCCCGTACCGAGTTGGAAGTTGGCGAGATAGGCCTGGATGGTCACCGAGGCCGGTTCCTGGCTCGGCGGGTAGAGGATCTGGGAGATCGCGAGTTCGGCGATGGTCTTGGTGAAGGTGAGCAGCCACCCCCAGAGCAGCACCCTCGAGAACAGGGGCAGGCTCGTCGTACGCCACGTGCGCCATCGCGACGCTCCGTGGACCCTCGACGCCTCGGCGAGCGACGGCTGGATCTGGCCGACCGGTCCGGCCATGAAACGGGTCTGGCCCGGCAGTGAGTTGGCCACGAGCGCGAGCATGAGTAGCGGCAGGGTCTTGTAGAGATCGATGACGTGACTGCTGATGAACGACAAGTTGTAGAAGAAGATGTAGCCGACTCCGAGGACGACGCCCGGGACGGCCACCGAGCCGAGCAGGAAGACGTCCGTGATCCGTTGGCTCCAGCCACCGACGTTCGTGATCAGCCGTCGGGCCAAGACGATCGCGAGCGCGCCGGTCACCGTGGCGACCACGAGTCCCAACTGGTTGGACAGCACGAGCGGCGCGGCGAGGCTCTTGTTGGCGATCGATGGGTGCAGCACCTGGTGATAGAAGGCGAGGGAGAGCCGGACCGGACTCGACGAGTAGATTCCGAGGTTCGACACGAAGGAACCGGCGACGGCGCCGAAGACTGGGATTCCGAGGGCGATCAGGAAGATCATGCCGACGCCGGCGGTCGCCGCGACGCGCCGCAGGGGACGGAACTCGCGACGCCGGGCGGGGCGACTGCGGCCAGACAAGACCGCGTAGGAACGCCGACGCATGACCCGAGACTGGAGGATGATCGGCGGGATCGTCGAGAGGATCAACACGATGGCGATCACCGCGGCCACGGAGAAGTTGGCGGGGAAGTTGCTGATGGCGTTGAAGAGGGTGAAGGTCGCCATCGGGAAGTGCGCGTGATAGCCGAGGGTGAATGCCACACCGAAGTCGCTCATCGTCTCGGCGAAACTGATGGCGAAGGCGCTCAGCAACGCCGGGGCGATGATCGGCAGCACCGTCTGAAGGGTGCGCCACCGATTAGCTCCGTGGATGCGCGCCGCGTCCTCGAACTCAGATCCGAGTCCGCGCAGTCCCGCGGCGATCACGAAGTACGCGAAGGGCAACGCCGCGGTGCTGAGCACGATCACGATTCCGAGGGGTCCGAAGAACTCACCGTAGATGAAGTGCGTGTTGACCCCGAGGAAGCTGGCCGCCCCGTAGGGCTGCAGCAGGTCACTCCACCCCAGCGTCATCATCCACGTCGGCACGATGAGCAGGAGCCACATGAGCACGGCCCACACGCGACGACCGTAGACGTTCGTCCGTTGGATGAGCCACGCGAACGCCGTCGCCACGATAACCGCGACCACCGACACCGTCAGTGAGACCCAGAGTGAGTCGAAGATGCCCTGGCCGGTCGAGCCCTGGAACGCCTGCGCCACGTAGCGCAGCGTGAAGTACTGCGGACCTTGCTGGAAGAGTCTCGGACTCGTCGCAAGCAGGAGAAACGATACGACCGGCGCGATGATGAGCAGGCCGAGTATCACCCAGAGCACGACCGAACTCGCCGCGAAACGCCGGCGGCGAATGGTGAGCGGGGGTGGGATGGTAGTGAGTTCAGTCGCCATAGGCGCCCTTCAATGAGGCGGTGCTGCGGCCCACGAAGGGCCGCAGCACCGCGGGGATCTAAAGGGGGCTACCCGTTGTTGATATTCGCGCTGAACCAGGTGTTGACCGTGGACTCGAGTGGTCCCCAGACGTAGGGGTTCGTCGTCTGCATCGGCACCGTGCTGAGCGGCGGGATCACCTTGTTGGCGGGCTTCTCGCCGTTCAGGACCGGCCAGAAGAGCGAGTCGCCCTGCGGGTCACCGATCTGCATGACGTGCTGTCCCCTCGGGGACAGCACGTAGTCGACGAACTTCTGCGCCTCGGCCCGCACGGCCTTGGGCATCTTGCCGTCGATCCCGATGACGCCCGGCAGCGCGGTCACCGGGTTGAGGTAGGCCACGCGAAAGCTCGGCGAGGTGGACACCTCGGCCCCGTACCCGGCCGAACTCTGGATGATCGCCATCTTGATCGTGTGGGCCGCGATAGCGCTGAGCGTCGGGCCGTTGGTCGCGTTGATCACCAGGCCGTTCGCCTTCAATTTCGTGAAGAATGCTTCCCCGGCCTTGACGGCCGCGGCGGTCGACCCGGAGCGGTAGTGCCCGAGGTCGTTCATGACGCCGGCGATCAGCGGGTAGGTCGGACCGGACTGCGTCGGGTCGTTCATACCGAGCACGCCCTTGAACTGCGGCTTCAGCAGGTCGGCCCAGGTCTTGGGCAGTTGGGCCGCGGTGATCTGTGAGGAGTCGTAGACGAGTGCACCCGTCGCCGTGAGACCGGTCGGCACGTAGCTTCCGTCGGCGGGGATGTTCGCCCGACCAACGGTGTTGAACGACACGTGGGGCACGATGTGCTTGGCGAGCAGTCCCTCACGGTCGAGCTGAGCGAAGGCCTGCGCCCCGTCGACCCAGAGCACACCCCACGTCGGGTGCGAGCCCTCGGCCTGGATCTGCTGGAGGAGTGGCCCCGTCGAGTTGTCGTTGAGGGTCACGGTGAACCCGGGGTGGGTGGCGTTGAAGGCCTTCACCGTGGCTGAGTCGTATCCCTGGGCCGAGTAGACGACGAGGGTCGGCCCAGTGGCTTTAGCCGAGGCGCCCGCCCCCGACATCGACAGGGACATTGGGATCATGGTGGCGGCGAGCGCCAGGGCGGTGAACCGCGCGAAGCGGACACCTGGTTTCTTGGTTGCGATGTTCATGAAGACGTTCTACGGGGCGTCGATGAACGGACCGTGATGACTCCGTGGGAGTCCGATGAACTTCGCGCAACGACTTGGTCGATTCAGCGTTGACGGCGACGCAGTTCGTCCTCGACGTCGGCGGGGTCCAGTCCCCGACTCCTCAGCAGCAACAGCAGGTGGAACCACAGATCCGCGGCCTCGCTGACGACGCGTTCGTCAGTTTCGCTGAGCGCGGCCACGATCACTTCGGCCGCCTCCTCGCCCACCTTGCGCGCCGCGAAGGGTGCGCCAGCGCGCAACGACGCCGCGACGTACGAGCCCGACTCATCGGCGGCCTCGCGGCGCAAGATGGTGCGCCACAGCCACGGCGTGAAGCACGACGTCGACCCGTCGTGACAGGTCGGTCCGTCGGGTCGAGCGCGCACGAGCACCGCGTCGTCGTCACAGTCCGGCAGCACCTCGACCACGCGCAGGGTATTGCCCGAGGTCTCGCCCTTCATCCACAGTCGCTGACGGGACCGTGAGAAGAAGTGAACCAGTCCCGTCGACCTGGTCAGCGCGAGTGCCTCGTCGTCCATCCAGCCGAGCATCAGCACTCGTCCAGTGTCGTCGTCTTGCACGATGGCCGCTCGTAGTTCGCTCACGTTATTCCTTCCAGGGGCGCAGGTGCACGCCGCACGATTCGATGGCTCGACGCAAACCGGGCAGTCCGGCGGGGTCCTCGTGGACGATCGACGCGACGAGTGCGGCGTCGGTCACCGCCAACGCATCGGCGACGTGCTGGGCGCTGCCCGCGCCACCCGACGCGATGACCGGGACCGCGACCGCGGCGCGCACCGCCGCCGTCAGTTCGAGGTCGAAGCCCATTCGGCGGCCGTCGTGGTCGATCGAGGTGAGCAGGATCTCCCCGGCGCCCCGATCGGCCGCCTCGCGGGCCCACTCGACGGTGAGTCGCGTCGTTGGCGTCCGGCCGCCGTGGGTGTGCACGACCCCGGCGCCGCTGTCAATAGCGACCACCACCGCCTGGGAACCGAAGCGGTCCGCGATCGCCTGGATCAACGCGGGTGACGCGACGGCGGCCGAGTTGAGCGACACGCGATCGGCGCCGGACTCGATGATCCGCGACGCGTCGACCACGCTGCGCACGCCGCCTCCGACGGTGAAGGGGATGTCCAGGACGTCGGCGACGGCGCGAACGACCGAGGTCATCGTCGCGGCCTCGTCGGGCGTGGCCGTGATGTCGAGCAAGACCAGTTCGTCGGCGCCACCGGCGCTGTAGTGGACCGCGAGCTCTACGGGGTCGCCGACGTCACGCAGGCCGACGAAGTTGACGCCCTTGACCACGCGCCCGTGCGCGACGTCCAGGCAGGGGATCAGACGAGGGAGAGGCACTGGTCCAGGAACACGAGACCCGCGGGTCCGCTCTTCTCGGGGTGGAACTGGACGCCGAGGAACGAGCCGCGCGACACCACGGCGGTGACCCCCTCGGCGGTCGCGACCGCGTCGTCGGTGATCGCACCGTAGGAGTGCGCGAAATAGTAGGCCTCGCCCCACGGCTCGACGATCGACCAGCCCAGTCGCGGCACCCGCTCGTCGCTCAGGCGCACGACCCGGCCCGGCACGATGCCCAGACCCTCGACGCCGCCGTCCTCCTCGCTCGACTCGAGGGCCAACTGCAAGCCCAGACAGATCCCCAACACCGGTTTGCCCGACCGGACCCGACCCGCGATCGCTTCGGCGGCTCCCGTCTCGCTCAGGTGATCCATCGCGCTTCGGGCCGAGCCGACCCCCGGCAGCACGACGTACCAGGTGGCGGCGATCGCCGTGGGATCGGCGCTCACCACGCTCGCGTGGCCGAGCCGAGCGAGCGTCGCCTGCACCGAGCGGGTGTTGCCGGCGCCGTAGTCGACGATGACGATCTCGTTCACAGGGAGCCCTTCGTGGATCGGACGAGACCACCGTCACGAACGAGCGCCTGGGCGAGCGCGCGACCCACCGCCTTGAACGCCGCTTCGGCGACGTGGTGCGCGTTGGTGCCCGTCGCCGTGACGTGCAGCGTGATCCGGGCCGTCTGGACCAGGGACTCGAGCGCGTGCGCGGCCATCCCCGGGTCGGGTTCGATCGCGAGCGTCGCGGTCGCGCGCCCGGAGAGGTCCACGACGGCGTGCGCCAACGCCTCGTCCATCGGGACCCGTGCCTCGCCGTAGCGCGCGAGACCCCGCCGGTCGCCCAGGGCGAGGTCGAGGGCTTCACCGAAGGTGCGCATCATGTCTTCCACCGCGTGGTGGTCGCCCGTCTCGGGGTCACCGACGCCCTCGACGCGAAGGTCCATCCCGGCGTGAAAGGCGAGCTGTTGGAGCATGTGGTCGTAGAAGCCCTCGCCCGAGTGGACGAGGACGCGTCCTTCGCCGGGCACGCGCAGCCGGACCGCGAACCGGGTTTCGGCCGTCGCTCGTCGGTGGCGAACCGGTGGCGCGACGGCGTCGCGCCCGAGCAGCTCGCTCGCCAGTGCGTCGAGCAGCTGGTCGTCGTCGACCTCGTCGCGCACGCTGATCCGCAGTCCACCCGCGAAGGCGCGCAGCACGACGCCGTAGGGCAGCATCGCGTCGACGATTCGCTGGGGGTCCTCCATCGGTACGTAGAGAAAGTTCGTGTACGAAGGAACCGGGGTCAGTCCTAATTCAGCCAGCCGCTTCGCCAGCCGCTCGCGCTCGGCGATCTGGGGCGCGACGTCGGGTGGACTGGCGAGCGCCGCCATCGCCAGCGCCGCCGACAGCGACGAGACCGACAGTGGCGCCTGGCGCGAGGAGAGCACGGCGATGAGTTCGGGGCTGGCCAGGGCGTAGCCGACGCGCGCGCCGGCGAGTCCGAAGGCCTTGGAGAACGTTCGCAGCACGATCGCGCCGTCCTCAATGGCGTCCAGCGCGTCGACGCCCGCGTAGTCGGCGTACGCCTCGTCGATCACCAGTTGGCCCGCGACCGTTGGCACGTCGGGCAGCTCGCCGGTCGGATTGTTCGGTCGACAGACGAACACGAGGTCGGCGTTCGATGGATCGTCAACGATCGTCGCGCCGGCCATCGACGCGGCGAAGCGATACATCGAATACGAGGTCGCGGGAACGGTCGCGATCGTGCCGCCGGCGGCGAAGACCCGCGCCACGAGCACGATGAACTCGTCACTGCCGGCGCCGAGGGCGACCTGATCGATCGTGAGACCGTGGCGCGCCGCGATGGCCGCGCGTAGGGGTTCGTAGCGTCCCCGGTCGTACTCGTTCACATCGGCGAGGGCGGCGGCGATCGCGGCCGGCCTCGCGCTCGCGGGCGGCGCCGGCGCGACGTTGCCGTCGAATCGGATGATCGCGCGCGGGTCGATACCGACGGCGGCGGCGATTCGTTCGTTCGAGAGCGGCCACTGGTAGGCCTCGAGTGGCTCGGGTCTGGTCATCGTCGGGCCGTGGCCTTGTGCATGGGCATCCCTTCGAGATCGGCCAGTGCCTCGATGGTCGGCGCGAGACGCGCCAACCCCTCTTCGCTCACCCGCTGGATCGTGACCGCCTTCATGAACGTCTCCAGTCCTAATCCCCCGGTCGAGCGGGCCCAGCCTCCGGTCGGCAGCACGTGGTTGCCCCCCGTCGCGTAGTCGCCCGCTGGTACCGGCGCGAAGGGTCCGACGAAGACCGCGCCGGCGTTTCGGATACGGCCCGCGAGCGACTCGGCCCGTGGTCCGAGCAACGCCACGTGTTCGGCGGCGTAGGACTCGACCGCGTCGAGCGCGGCCTCGAGGTCATCGCCGACGCGCACGACGAAGGCCCGCGAATCGGGTCCGTGTTCCATCTGCGCGTCGAGTTCCTGTTGGATCAGCGCCTCGTCGACGCCGTCGTCGGCGACGACCACCACCTCACTCGGGCCCGCCGGCAGGTCGATGGCGACGTCGCGGCTCACGAGCAGCTTCGCGGTATTGACCGCGCCACCCCCGGGTCCCACGATCTTGTCGACGGCGCCGATCGACGCCGTCCCGTAGGCCATCGCGGCGATCGCCTGGGCTCCGCCGACGGCCCAGACCTCGTCGATACCGAGCAGGGCGGCGGCGGCCGCCACCGCGGCCGAGCCGCGCGGCGGGGTGCAGACGACGATGCGATCCACGCCGGCCTCGCGGGCCGGGATCGCCGTCATGATCAGTGACGAGACCAGCCCGCTGGGCACGTAGATCCCGACCGAGCGCAAGGGGACCCACCGACGCTCCAGGGTTACGCCGGGCGACACCTCGAGTTCTACGTCGGCGGGCCGCTGCGCGCGGTGCCAGGTCGCAACGGACTGAGCGGCACTGAGAATCGCGGCCGTGGGCACGTCGCCGTAGGCCCGCGCGCGCTGCGGCTCGGAGTCATCAGTCCCGTCGAGCCGGCGGGACCACTCGACGAGCGCGGCGTCGCCGCGCTCGCGAACGTCGGCCACGATCTGCTCGATGGTGAAGCGCTCCTTGGTCACGACTGGACGACTCACGGCACCATCCGTTCTACGGGCAGCGTGAGGATCGAGCTCGCGCCGCAGGCTTCCAGCTTCGGTAACAGTGACCAGATGTCGGCCGCCGGAACGAGTGCGTGCACCGCGACGACGCCGGGCGTCGCGAGGTCCATAACCGTGGGCGAGCCCCGCGTAGGCAGCAGCGCCGTCAACTCATCGAGGCGATCCTTGTTCACGTTGCACAGGAGATAACGGTTGGCCCGGGCGTTGGTGACGCTGCCGAGCACCGTCGTGAGCACCTTTCGAGCGATCAGGTCCTCCGAACCGCGACGGCCGACCAACACGGCCTCGGATTCGAACAGCGTGCCGATGGAGCGCAGGCCGTTGGTGCGCAGGGTGCTGCCCGTGGAGACGAGGTCGACGATCGCGTCGGCGAGCCCGAGACGCGGTGAGATCTCAACCGCACCGCCGACGCGCACCACCTCGGCGTCGATCCCCCGTTGCGCGAGGACCGATGACGTGATGCGCGGGTGTGAGGTCGCGATCCGTCGGCCCTGGAGGTCGTCGATGCCACCGGCGCTGTCCTCGAGGGGCACGGCCGCCTGGAGCGAACACTTGCCAAAACCGAGCCGCAGGAGCACCTCAACGTTGCACTCGCGCTCGTCGATGAGGTCGAGTCCCGTGATCCCGCAGTCGACGACCCCGTCTTGGACGTACTCGGGCACGTCGTCGGCGCGCACGAATAACAGGTCGATGTCCGCGTTACGACAGTGGGACTGCAGGACTCGCTCGCCGGGCTCCTGGGGGTCCACGCCGCTCGCCTCGAGCAGCGTCCACGACGGTTCGCGCAGCCGCCCCTTGCTCGGCAGGGCGAGGGTGAGTCGGCGGTTCATCGGCGGCCCCGGCGTAACACGACGGGGTACCCGCCCTCGCCGTAGCGCAACCAGTGCGCCACCCTGGTCACCGTCGCGGTCGACGCGCCGGTACGGCGCGACACCTCGTGGTAGGCCAGACCTTCGTCCACCAACTTCGCCACCTGAAGCCGCTGACCCATCGCGTCGAGCTCGTTGGTCGTGCAGAGGTCGCGCAGGAACGCCGCGACCGTGTCGCGCTCGCGCAGGTGCACGAACGCGTCGACTAACTCTTCGAACCGCCGCGCCGTCTCTTCGTGCGCCTCGGCGGGAACCACTTTGCCACTCGTCATGTCATCATGCTAGCCTGCTACAACACTACTATGCAACTCATTCCAGCCGTCGACCTCCTCGGTGACTTCGCCGTACGCCTCGACCGGGGCGACTACGACCGAGTCATCTTCCGCCATCCCCTCAACGACTTCATCGAGCGGATCGTCGCAACGGGTCCACCGATGATCCACGTCGTCGACCTGGACGGCGCGCGCTCGGGTCTCGCGCGCCTCGACCTCGTTGGCCGGTGCATCGCGCTCGCCGGTTCGATCCCCGTCCAGGTCTCGGGGGGACTGCGCTCGGTTGAGTCGGCGACGCGCGCGCTCGACGCCGGCGCCGAGCGCGTGATCATCGGCTCGGCGGCGTGGGCCACGCCCGACGCGCTCGGCCTCTTCGCCGACGCGCTCGGCGACCGGCTCCTCGTCGCCCTGGACACGCGCGACGCACGAATCTCGGTCCAGGGCTGGCTCGCCGACGGGGGCCTCGGGATCGCTGACGCACTGTCGCGCTGCGTCGACGCCGGCGTCACCCGCGTGCACGTCACCGCCATCGATCGCGACGGCACGATGCGCGGTCCCGACCTCGCGTTGTACGCGCTGGCCTGCGCGAGCGGCCTCGCGGTCGTCGCGGCGGGCGGCGTGCGCGACGACGCTGACGTGGCGGCGTTAGCTGAAGTCGGGTGCGAAGCAGCCATCATGGGAGTTGGTTATCTCGCCCGTCTCGGACTCACGACAACTGACTATGACTAAGCCGTAAGTAAGGGATTTAATGGTAGTAAAGTGCCTATCTCCTCTCATTTTCGTCGTAACCTATAGATGGTATTTGTTTAGCCTCTAGTGACTTTTTCCCCTAATGATTGTTTCGATAAAGCCGTGAGAATGGCTGTGTACCACAACCGAAGGGGTTGAAGATGAAGCGTAAGACGTTGGACTTGTTACTGACCTTGCTGGGGCTCTTGCTCACGGTCGTGCTCTTGGTGGCGGGTGGACTCTTGATGTGGGGCTACAGCTTCGCCAACTCCACCGTCCACAGCCAGCTCGCCGCCCAGAAGATCTACTTCCCCGCTAAGAACTCACCGGAACTTCAGAACCCGTTGATTAAGCCGTACCTGACGCCCTACGCCGGTCAACAACTGATCAACGGTCGCGAGGCCGAGGTCTGGGCCGACCACTTCATTGCCGTCCACCTCCAGGAGATCACTGGTGGCAAGACCTACGCGCAGTTAAGCGCCGCGTCACTCGCCGACCCCTCCAACACCACGCTCGCCAAGACCGTCCAGACCGTGTTCCAGGGTCAGACGCTGCGAGGGACGCTCCTCACCGCCTACGCCTTCTGGATGTTCGGCGTGATCGCCCTCTGGTCGGCCATCGCCATGTTCGTCCTCGCTATCTTGATGCTGATTCTCACCCTCTTGGGCTTCCGCCACTATCGCGTTATCGACCACACGGTGATGATCTAGCGAACCTCTGGACCACGCCGCGAACCGAGGCCCCTTCATCGCGGCGTGGTCCGGTGTAACCCAGCCCCCAGTGGCGTAGCGTCGCTGGGGGCCGCGTGGTTTCTGGGTGTCGGCGGTATCGTTGGTCACGGAGGCGAGATGGCCGAAGAGCGCGCGGACGATTCGACCAACCCGACGCGTGAGGTGTTCGCGTCACACCGGGCGATGGTCGGGGCCATCGAGGTCCGTCGGGCGCTCCCCCAGCGAGCCCACCGTACCGTTGGCGCGTGGTGCTTCGCGGACCACATGGGACCAGCCGCGGTGACCGAAGAGCGGGGACTCGACATCGGCCCACACCCGCACACCGGTCTCGCGACGGTCACCTGGTTGATCGAGGGCGAAGCGGTCCATCGCGACAGCCTGGGCACGGAACAGTTGATCCGACCAGGACAACTGAACCTCATGAGCGCGGGCCACGGCGTCGCGCATTCCGAGGAACCGACCGGCTCGTACCGAGGGACCCTCGAGGGTATCCAACTGTGGATTGCCCAACCCGAGCAGTACCGCCACGCAGCGCACGCCTTCGAACACCACGCCGAGTTGCCACGTGTGGAAATTGGTGCCAGCGAGGCGACCGTGCTGGTCGGTGACGCGTTGGGCGCGACGAGCCCGGCACGCCACGACACCGCCCTCGTCGGTCTGGACCTGGTCGTGCGCGCGTCGACCGAGATGCCGCTGGTGCGCGCCTACGAGTACGGCGTCGTGGTACTTCGCGGCGCCGTCTCGATCGACGGCACGCGTGTCGAGCCCGGTTCCCTCGCCTACTTCGCGCCCGGCATCGACGAGTGGCGCCTCGACGTGAACGAGCCGGCCCGCGTCATCGTCCTCGGTGGCGTGCCCTTTGACGAATCGATCACGATGTGGTGGAACTTCGTCGCTCGAAATCGCGACGAGTTGACGATCGCGTACCTCGACTGGAAGAACCGCGACGAGCGGTTCGGCACCGTCGCGAGCGCCCTCGCCTCGATCGACGCGCCCGTGCCCTTCTGGTTGCGAGCGGAGCCTGAAACCGCCTGAGGCGTCCGGTGCGGAACACCGCCTCCTTCGCCTCGTCTCAACGTCCACCTTTCGGGCCCGTCTAAGCGACCCGACCACATCGTCCACCACGACATCTGGGGTGAGACGCCTCGCTTGAAGCGTGGTGCCTTGTATTCATTGGATTAATACCATTGTTACTTTGTAAATTTCTATTCTATTCTTGGCATAGTTTGTGATTCTTTGCACAAAGTCGGTGCGCGGTGTTAAGCCTGATTCCAGGGCGGGACCACCGATGGGACCGCGAGATGCAGCACCGACGCAAAGGAGTCACCATGACCATCACCCTTGAGGAATTACGAGACGTACCGGTGGCCGTGGTCGTTGACGCCCGAGGAACCTCCTGTCCGGGACCGATCCTGGCCGCGAAGAAGGGGATACCCGCGGTCGCGAGCGGCGCGGTCATGGAGGTGATGGCGACGGACTCCGGAACGCTCAAGGACCTACCGGCCTGGTGCAAGAAGATGGGCCACGACTTTCTCGGCGTTATCGAAGAACCCGGCTACCTGCGCCTCTTCCTGCGCAAGGTCTGATTCATGGACGTCGCCGACCACGACGAGCGAAGCGGGCCGCGGATCCTCGTCTTTTCCACGAACAACATCTCTGACCCGGGCATCGACCTCGCCGGCAGCCGACACCTGCACTACCCCTCGACGGTCTTCACGGTCACGGTCCCCTGCTCGAGCGCGATCAAGCCCACCTGGATCCTGCACGCCTTCGAGAGCGGGTTCGACGGCGTCTTCATCGGCGCCGACGGCGACGAGTGCGCGTACCTGCCCGACTGCAACGCGCGAACCGCTCGGATCGCGGCCCGCGCGCAGACACTGATGAGCGAAGCCGGCTTCGAGCCCCAACGGGTGATGATGGCGGCCCTCTGCTCGGTCTGCGCCGAACCCTTCGTCAACCACATGCGCGAGTTCACCGAGAAGATGTCCGCGCTCGGGCGCGTGCGCGTGCTCGCGTCCTAGTTCCTGCGAAAGGAGAGCCGGTCATGGCTCAAACCGACAAGAAGACCATCGTTCTGTTCAGCGGCGACCTCGACAAGGTGCTCGCCGCCTTCGTCATCGCCAACGGGGCGGCGGCCATGGGTGACGACGTGACGATGTTCTTCACCTTCTGGGGGCTCAACGCGTTGCGGCGCGACCACAAGCCAGCCACGCCTGACAAGACCCCCCTGCAGCGAATGTTCGCCACCATGATGCCGCGCGGCCCGAAGAAGCTCGCGATGTCGCGCATGAACTTCGCCGGCGCCGGACCGGTGCTGATGAAGCGCATGATGCGCGCGAACCACGTGATGTCGATTGACGAGATGATCGCGACCGCGAAGGAGCAGGAGATCAAGATGATCGCCTGCACCATGTCGATGGACGTCATGGGGCTGCGGGCCGAGGAGTTGATCGACGGTCTGGAGTTCGCCGGTGTCGCGACCTACCTCGGCGAAGCCGATGAGGCCAACGTCAACCTTTTCATCTAAGCCCGAACGAATAACTACGAGAGGTGGTACGCGCAATGGACTACGACGCACTGGTCGTCGGCGGGGGCATCGGGGGGATGGAATCGTCGCTCAAGCTCGGTGACATGGGCTACAAGGTCCTGCTCGTCGAGAAGGAGCCGAGCGTGGGCGGGCGGATGATCCTGCTCTCCAAGGTCTTCCCCACCCTCGACTGCGCGAGTTGCATCTCGGGCCCGAAGATGTCCTCGACGATCAACCACCCGAACATCACCACGGCCTCCTCGAGCACGGTGCTCGGGATCCGGCGCGGCGACGACGGTCGGTTCCTCGCCACCGTGAAGAAGCGCGCCACCTACGTTGACCCGGCCGCCTGCACCGGCTGCCAGGAGTGTGAACCCGTCTGCACGGTGGCGGTGCCCGACCAGTTCAACGCCGACCTCGTCCCGCGGCGCGCGGCCTTCCTCGCCTTTCCCCAGGCGGTGCCGAAGAAGGTGGTCATCGAACGCGCCGGCACCTCGCCGTGCACCGACACCTGCCCCGCCGGGATCAAGGCGCACGGCTACGTCGCGCTGATTCGCAACGGCAAGTACGAAGAGGCGTTCCAGTTGGTGCTCGAGGCGACGCCGCTGGTCGGCACGCTCGGTCGGGCCTGCTACGCGCCCTGTGAGAACGAGTGCACGCGCGACGACGTCGAGTCATCGATTCCCATCCGCCGCCTGAAGCGCTTCGTCGCCGACCGACACTACGAAACCACCGACGGACCCGGCGTCAGTGCCCCCGAGCCCAACGGTCGACGCGTCGCGATCGTCGGATCGGGTCCGGCGG
>JAJXTB010000137.1 GCA_021784205.1 Actinomycetes bacterium | reverse complement strand
CGCTGCACGTCACCGCGACGGGCACCAACGCCCACCACGTCGCCGAGGCGGCCTTCAAGGCGGTCGGGCGCGCGCTCGCCCAGGCGCTGGTGCGCGACGGCGGGCTCGTCCGGTCCACCAAGGGCTCGCTGTGAAGGAGATCGTCATCGTTGACTACGGCGCCGGCAACACCCGCTCGGTCCAGGCCACGCTCGCGCGCCTCGGGCACGCGAGCGTGGTGAGCGCCGACCCGGCGGCCATCGCGAACGCCTGGTACGTCATCCTGCCCGGGGTTGGATCGGCGCGCAGCGCGATGGCGCACCTGAACGAGACCGGCGCGGCCGAGGCGATCACGAGCCGGGTGTCGGCGGGCCGGCCGGTGCTCGGCATCTGCCTGGGATTGCAGCTGGCCCTCGAGTCGAGCGAGGAGGACGGCGGCGTCGACGGGCTCGGCATTGTGCCCGGGCGGGTCGTGCGCCTTTCTGACGAGCGGGTGCCGCGCCTCGGCTGGTCGATCGTCGAACCCTGGGGCGAGGCGTACTACTTCGCGCACTCCTACGGCGCGATCACGACCGCTGCGGTCGCCACCGCCGAGGGGGTCACGGCCGCGGTGTCGCACGGCACGTTCCTTGGTGTCCAGTTCCACCCCGAGAAGAGCGGGCCCGCGGGCCTCGCGTTCCTGGACCAGTGCCTCTCCCTCGTCTGATCCCCTGCCTGGACGTCGCGCGCGGACGCGTCGTGAAGGGCGTGAACTTCGTCGGGCTGCGCGACGTCGGCGACCCCGTCGAGCTCGCGGTGCACTACAGCGCCGGCGGCGCCGACGAACTCGTCCTGCTCGACATCACGGCGACCCCCGACGATGCCACGACGATGACCTCGGTCGTCCGCGCGGTGGCCGACGTCCTGGACATCCCCTTCACCGTCGGCGGGGGCGTGCGCACCGTCGAGGATGCGTCGCGGATCATCGAGTCCGGGGCCGATCGCGTGTCGCTGAACTCGGCCGCGGTCGCCTCGCCCGAGTTGATCCAGGCCATCGCCGATCGCTTCGGTTCCCAGGCGGTGGTGGTCGCGATCGACAGCGGTGCCGGGCTCGTGCACACCCACGGCGGGCGCACGCCGACCGCCCGGCGCACCGTCGAGTGGGCCCGCGAGGCGGCCGCCCGTGGCGCGGGGGAGATCCTGCTCACGTCGATCGACCACGACGGCCGGCGCGAGGGCTTCGACCTCGAGCTGACCGCGGCGGTGCGCGCGGCCGTCGCGGTGCCGGTGATCGCCTCGGGTGGCGCCGGCAGTGCCCAGCACGTCGCCGACGCGCTGGCGGTGACCGACGCCGCACTGATCGCCTCGATCGTTCACGAGGACCCCGCCGGGCTGCCCGGCCTGCGACGAGCCATCGAATCGTGTGGCGTGCACCTGCGCCCCTGGAAGGAGTGACGTGAGCGAACTACGCGCGGCCATCGTGCAGGACGACGACACGGGTCGGGTCCTGATGCTCGGCTGGATGGACGATGAGGCATTGGCCCTGACCAAGTCGACGGGTCTGGTCCACTTCTTCTCGCGCTCGCGACAGCGACTCTGGATGAAGGGCGAGACGTCGGGCAACACGCTGCGCGTCGTGGAGGTCCTGCCGGACTGCGACGACGACGCGGTGCTCGTGCGGGCCCGGCCCGACGGGCCGACCTGTCACGACGGGTCGACGTCGTGCTTCACGCCGTGGCTGTGGCGCACGATTCTTCGTCGTGAGGCGGCCGATGAGTCCGGTTCCTACGTCGCGGCGTCCTTGCGCGCCGGCGCGCCGTTCGCGGCGCGCAAGGTGGGCGAAGAGGCGGCCGAGGTGATGGTCGCCGCCTTGAGCGAATCCGACGAGCGCGTGGTCAGCGAGGCCGCGGACCTGTGGTTCCACCTGCTCCTTCTCCTGCGTAGCCGAGGGCTCGACCCCGCCGACGTCGAGGACGAACTGCGCCGGCGCCAGCGCTGAGGAACCGGGACGCCGCCCGGCGCCGTGCCAATCCGGCCAGGGTCCTGAGTAGTGTCGTGGTGAGAGATACCGGTTCGACCGGGTGACGGTCGAGGCCCGACAGTGGGTGACGGTGCGCCGCGTGTCGATCGCGAAGGGGAGAGCATGCTCGCAATGGTGACGGGATCGACGGGTGTCGTCGTGCTCGTCGGCGCGGTCTTCCTGGCTTGTGCGGTGGAGATGGTCGAGGCACTGACCATCGTGCTCGCCGTCGGCCACACGCGCGGGTGGCGCTCGGCCTTTGAGGGAACCGCCGTCGCGCTCGTCGTGCTCGCGGCACTCGTGGCCCTGTTCGGTCCAACCCTCGTGCGCGTGCCCCTCGGCGTGCTGCGCCTCGTGGTCGGCGGGGTGCTGCTGATCTTTGGCATGCAGTGGCTGCGCAAGGCGATCCTGCGATCGAGCGGCTTGAAGGCCATGCACGACGAGGACGCGATCTACCGGGCCAAAGTGGCCGAGCTCGAGTCAGTTGGGGCCGCCCAGCGCGACCGGGTCGCCTTCGTCATGGCCTTCAAGGGCGTGTTCCTCGAGGGTCTCGAGGTCGTGATCACGGTCCTCACGCTCGGCACGTCGGCCCACCGGCTCGGCCTCGCCTCGACCGTGGCCGCGATCGCCGTCGTGCTCGTGGGGATCGTCGGCGTCGTCGTCGCCCGCCAGCTGTCCAGCGTCCCCGAGAACGCCATGAAGATGGGCGTCGGCGTGCTGCTCGTCAGCTACGGCACCTTCTGGACGGGCGAGGGTTTGCACGTGCGCTGGCCCGGCAACGACGTGATGCTCATAGGCTTCGTGGCGCTCTACCTGCTGGTGACCTGGACCCTCGTCGCCTACCTGCGCCGCGAACGGCGTCTGGGCGAGGTGGTGGCGTGACCGGCGAGCGGCGAGGTCCCCTGGCGTGGCGACTCGTGAAAGGTTTCGCGCTGTTCTGGTGGGACTTCCTCATCGGTGACACACCCGAGCTGTTCGTCGCCGCGCTCGTGACGATCGGCGTCGTGGCGGTGCTGCGCCACCTCTGGCACCTCAACGGCGTCGCCGCGCTCGCGCTGCCGGTGCTCGCGATCGTGGCTCTCGTGGTGTCGGTCCGTCGGGCGGTTCGAGGCGAACGTCGACGTTGAGTTAGAGGTAGTGCGGAGGCACCTCGTGCTGGGTGCGCCGCAGGACGCGAATCTCCTCCTTGAGCCGCGCGACCTCGGTCCGAAGCGCCGCGATCTGGCGCTCGAGCTCCTCGCGACTCGGTTCCTTTGACACGGAGTCACTCTGTCACACTGCGCACCGGTGCAAGGACGTCTCCGACCGCTCGCCGGGTCACGGGTTCGTCGCCGATTCTCACCGAATTCACAGGCGATTCCAAGGGCATTCAACAGCCGCGTGGTTACGGTTTGTTTTACCTGATGGTCGGTGATAGCCATCGACACGATGGGTGGATGGGGCGGCGAGAATCGTGAGCCGAGAGTACCTAACGTTGCCGGAACGATCGAGCAAGCCGCGTGAGTTCGGGCTCACCATGGCGATCGACAAAGGACTGCCGCTTCGCTACTTCACCGACGTCGTCTCGACGGCGAGCGACTATCTGGACTTCGTGAAGTTCGGGTGGGGCACGTCAGTGGTGGACCGCAACGTTCGCGACAAGATCATGACCCTGCGCAGCGAGGGCGTCGACTTCTACTTCGGCGGCACCCTGTTCGAGAAGTACGTCCTGCAGGATCGCTTCGACGAGTTTCGCACCATGTGCCGCTCCTACGGCTGCACCTTCGTCGAGGTCTCCAACGGCACCATCGAGCTCAGCGACGATGCCAAGGCCGAGTACGTCGCCGAGCTCGCCAAGGACTTCTCGGTGATCTCCGAGGTCGGCTCAAAGGATCAGGTGAAGTCCGAGAACATGGCGCCACACAAGTGGATCGGCTACATCGGGGCGGACCTGGACGCCGGGGCGGTGCTGGTGACCCTCGAGACCCGCGAGAGTGGCCACGGTGGGATCTGCCGGCCCAACGGGGAGCTGCGCTTCGGGCTGATCGAGGAGATCCTCGCCAGCTCGATCAGCGTGGACCGGCTCCTGTTCGAGGCGCCAACCCTCGAGCTGCAGAGCCACTTCGTCGCACGCATCGGCGCCAACGTGAACCTGGGCAACGTCGCCACCACGGACCTCATTGGTCTAGAGACGGTGCGACTGGGCCTGCGCAGCGAGACCCTGTGCACCTTCGAGCCCGACGTCGCGCACACCTTCCAGGTGCGCCGGTGAGAGAGGGGCGCGACGCCTTTCACCTCGCGGTGCCGGCCCACGACCTCGACGCGGCCGTCGCGTTCTACGTGACCCAGCTGGGGTGCAAGCTGGCCCGCCGCTACGACGACCGCGTGACCTTCGACTTCTTCGGTGACCAGCTGGTGTGTCACCGCAGCGAGGCTCCGGCCGAGCCGATCGAGCCCGCCGGCCGCTCGCTCTACCCGCGCCACTTCGGGGTTACCTTTCGCGAGGCGGCCGACTTCGAGGCGGTGCACCGGCTCTGCGAGCAGCGCGGAGTCGACTTCTTTGCCCCGATGAGCGTCCGCTTCGAGGGCCGCGTCGAGGCCCACCGGACCTTCGTCGTCGAGGACCCGTCGGCCAACCTGATCGAGTTCAAACACTACGCCGACCCGCGAATGATGTACTGACCGGTCTGACCGGGCACCCTTTATGACGCCGTTGGTCGGGACCGGCGCGCCGGGCGCAGCGACGTGGTTCAGGCGAGGGGGTCGCCGTTGACGTCGGCCGTCCACACGCTGGCGTTGTCCACCGGGTACCACACCGTCTTCGCGAAGGGCGTGGCCGCGCACGCGGCGCGGATGGCGCGCAGTGTCCCGCCGTGGGTCACCGCGAGCACCCGCGCGCCGACGTAGTCGCGCCGCAGGTCGAACAGCCAGCGCGCCGCGCGGTCGTAGAGGTCATTGAGCGACTCGCCGCCCGGCGGGCGCGCGTCGGCGTCGACGACCCGGTCGCCCGCCCAGCCGGCGACCGAGACGGGGAGGTCGCTGGCTGGGCGGCCTTCGTAGGCGCCGTAGGAGCGCTCGCGCAGCGCCGGCGTCGCCACGACCGTGAGCCCGCGGCCCCGAGCGAGGATCTCGGCCGTGTCGCGCGCGCGGCGCAGGTCGCTCGTGAGGACGACGTCAAA